>NZ_JBHUXZ010000011.1:0-141819 GCF_042668985.1 Gordonia sp. NPDC057258 | reverse complement strand
GCCCGGACGACCGGACGGGGCTCGCTGCTGTCGTCTCCGGCTAGGCGGATTCGGCCGGTTCGATGCGGATCACCACCGCCTTGGAGACCGGTGTGTTCGACTCCTTTGCCACCGATCCGAGCGGGACCAGCGGGTTGGTCTCGGGGTAGTACGCGGCCGCGTTGCCGCGCGGTGTGTCATACGGGACCACCTCGAAGCAGCGGACCCGTCGTTCCTCGACTCCGGCCTCGCCGTCGAACTCCGAGACGATGTCGACGAGTTGCCCGGCGCGCAAGCCGAGGGACGCGATGTCGTCGGGATTGACCATCACGATGTGGCGGTTGCCGGAGATGCCCCGGTAACGGTCGTCGTGGCCGTAGATGGTGGTGTTGTACTGGTCATGGCTGCGGAGTGTCTGCAGGACGAGGCGGTCGGCCGGGACGTCCACCCATTCGAGGGGATGGACTGCGAAGTTGGCCTTGCCGTTGGGCGTGTCGAACGACCGGGTGTCGCGCGGCGGGTGCGGCAGCACGAAACCGTCACTGCGGCGGACGCGGATGTTGAAGTCGTGGAAGCCGGGGACGACCCGCTCGATCCGGTCGCGGATGCGGTCGTAGTCGCGTTTCAGTTCCTGCCACGGAACCGGGTGAGCGGTACCGAGAACCCGGGTCGCCAGGTCGCAGATGATCGCGACCTCACTGCGCAGGTGCGCCGACACCGGCGGCAGCGACCCACGGGACAGGTGGACCGCCGACATCGAGTCCTCGACCGAGACACGTTGTGCCACACCGTCGATGATGTCCCGGTCGGTGCGCCCGAGGGTGGGCAGGATGAGTGCGCGACGGCCGGTGACGAGGTGGGATTCGTTGAGCTTGGTGGACACGTGCACGGTGAGTGCGCAGCGCCGCAGGGCGTCGGCGGTGACGTCGGTGTCGGGTGAGGCGGACACGAAATTGCCGCCCATCCCGACGAAGACGCGGACCTTCCCGGCGGCCATCGCAGTGATGGCGGCGACGGTGTCGTACCCGTGCTCGCGTGGGGACGTGATGCCGAACTCGGCGTCCTGAGCAGCGAGGAAGGACTCTGGCATCCTCTCGAAGATCCCCATGGTGCGGTCGCCCTGCACGTTCGAATGACCGCGCACGGGGCAGAGGCCGGCGCCGACGCGGCCGATCATGCCGCGCAGGAGCAGCAGGTTCGTGCCTTCGGCGATCGTCGCGACGCCGTGGCGGTGCTGGGTCAAGCCCATCGCCCAGCACAGCACGATGCGGCGCGAAGTGGCGACCGTCCGTGCGAGCTCGTCGATCTGGGTGCGGGTCACGCCGGTGACCTCGACGACCCGGTCGAGGTCGACGTCGTCGAGCAGGTCGAGGTACTCCTCGACCCCGGCGCACGACTCGTCGAGGAACTGGTGATCGAAAACCGTTCCGGGGGCGGCTCGTTCGGCGTCACGGAGCAGACGTGCGACGCCGCGGAACAGAGCCATGTCGGACCCGAGCCGGACCTGGAGGAAGTCGTCGGCCAGCTTGGTACCCGCGCCGATGACCCCGCCGACCTTCTGTGGATCCTTGAAACGCATCAGGCCTGCTTCGGGCAGCGGGTTGATCGCCACGATCCGGGCCCCGTTGTGCTTCGCCTTCTCCAGGGTGGCGAGCATTCTCGGGTGATTGGTGCCGGGATTCTGGCCGGCGATGAGGATGAGATCGGCCGCCTCGAGATCGGGGACGGTGACCGAACCCTTGCCGATGCCGATCGACGCGCCGAGAGCGGCGCCGGAGGACTCGTGGCACATGTTCGAGCAGTCGGGGAGGTTGTTCGTACCCAGGCTCCGGGCGAAGAGCTGGTACAGGAAAGCGGCTTCGTTGCTGGTGCGACCCGACGTGTAGAACACGGCCTCGTCAGGCGAGTCCATCGCGGCGAACTCGTCGGCGATGACGGCGTTGGCCTCGTCCCAGTTCAGCGGGCGGTAGTGGGTGTCGCCCGGACCGAGGTACATCGGGTGCGCCAGGCGTCCCTGCTGCGAGAGCCAGTAGCCGCTGCGTGTCCGGAGGTCGTCGACGCTGTGGGCGGCGAAGAACTCGGGGGCGACGGCTCGACGTGTGGCCTCCTCGGCGACCGCCTTGGCGCCGTTCTCGCAGAACTCGGCATGCTTGCGGTGGCCCGGCGTCTCCGGCCAGGCGCATCCGGGACAATCGAACCCATCACGTTGATTGAGCTTGATCAAGGTCTGTGCTGTCCGGAGCGCGCCCATCTGCTCGACTCCGCGCTTGAGGGCGACTGCGACGGCCGGGACTCCGGCGGCGTAGGTCTTCGGGTGTGTGCGCCGGACCTCGCGCGGCTCGTCGGCGGGGTGCGTCGCCGCAGTCTCGGTGTTGCGAGTGTTGCTCATGATGTCCATCTTGCCCCGCCCGTGCGCCAGATCGCGCACACTGAGCGATGTGACTCAACACGGATCGGATACCTCGGTGCTCGCCGGCCTGGTGCTGGCGGGCGGACGTTCGCGACGGATGGGCAGCGACAAGGCCGCGCTCGACTGGGACGGTGAACCCATGCTCGCGCGAGTGGTGCGGGTGGTGTCCCAGCGCTGCGATCCGGTGCTGGTCGTCGCGGGCGAGACGTCCGCCGCATTCCGCGGCATCGACGACATCCGCGACCGGGCGGCGCCGGGGATCGACTCGTCGAAGGTGCACTGGGTGACCGACGAACAGGAGGGGACGGGTCCGCTCGGCGGGCTCGTCGCAGGCCTGTCCGCAGCGGTTGCCGCGGGTGCCGAGTTCGCGTTCGTCTGTGCCACGGACATGCCGCTGATCGCTCCGGAGCTGATCGACGAGCTGCGGCTGGGGCTGACCGACTCGACCCAGGCGGTCATCGCCCACGACGCCCAGCGGGATCATCCGATGGCGGGGATCTACCGCACGGATGCCGCGGCGATGATCGCGGATGTCGTCGCCGGCGGTGAACGGCGCATGCTGGGCGCGATCGAGGCGCTCAACACCCATCGGGTGGGGATCTCCGATCCGGACTGGCTGGTCAACGTCAACGCGCCTGAGGACCTGCACAGATTGCGCGTCTCCGCGGGTTAGCACGAAGCGCTCGGGCGCGGACGGGTCCCGGGCGAGGTCCGGCCCGGCGAAAACATAGAATAGCGGCCGTGACATCACCCGACCAGACATCCGCGTTGCCCGAGACAGCGTCGCCCCGGACTGCCGTACCCGAGACCGGGTTGCCGAAGTCCTGGGACCCCGCTGAGCACGAGGCGTCGCTCTACCAGGGCTGGGTGGACGCCGGGTACTTCACCGCGGACGCGGCGAGTGACAAGCCGCCGTTCTCCATCGTGATCCCGCCTCCGAATGTCAACGGCTCGCTGCACATGGGCCACGCCTACGAGCACGTCCTGATGGACGCGCTCTCGCGTCGTCGTCGGATGCAGGGCTACGAGGTGCTGTGGCTCCCCGGCATGGACCACGCGGCGATCGCGATGCAGACGATGGTCGAGCGCAAGCTCGCCACCGAGGGCAAGACACGCGACGACCTCGGCCGGGAGGCGTTCATCGAACGGGTGTGGGCCGAGAAGGCCGAGATCAGCGGCAACATCGGCGAGCAGATGCGCCGGCTCGGCGACAGTGTCGACTGGTCGCGCGAGCGCTTCACGATGGACGAGGGTCTGTCGCGCGCAGTGCACACGGTCTTCAAGAAGATGTTCGACGACGGGCTGATCTATCAAGCCGAGCGCCTCGTCAACTGGTCGCCGGTCCTCAAGACCGCCGTCAGCGACATCGAGGTGAGTTACGCCGACGTCGAGGGCGAACTCGTCAGCTTCCGTTACGGGTCACTCGACGACACCGAGCCTCACATCGTCGTCGCGACGACCCGACTCGAGACGATGCTCGGCGACACCGCGATCGCGGTGCACCCCGACGACGAACGGTATGCCCACCTGGTCGGCACCGCACTGCCGCACCCTTTTGTCGACCGGATGATCCCGATCGTCGCCGATGATTACGTCGACCCCGAATTCGGTAGTGGCGCAGTCAAGATCACGCCGGCACACGACCCCAACGACTTCGCGCTCGGTCAGCGGCACAACCTGCCGATGCCGACGATCATGGACGAATCGGCCCGGATCGCCGACACCGGAACCGAATTCGACGGCATGGACCGCTTCGAGGCGCGCGTCAAGGTGCGCGAGGCGCTGGCCGAACAGGGCCGGATCGTGAAAGAGGTGCGTCCGTACCTGCACAGCGTCGGGCATTCGGAGCGCACCGGCGAGCCGATCGAACCGCGCCTGTCGATGCAGTGGTGGGTGGCGGTCTCCACGCTGGCCGCGGCGGCCGGCGACGCGGTGCGGGACGGGTCCACGGTGATCCACCCGAAGTCGATGGAGCCGCGCTGGTTCAGCTGGGTCGACGACATGCACGACTGGTGTATCTCGCGTCAGCTGTGGTGGGGTCACCGCATCCCGATCTGGTACGGACCCGACGGCGAGGTGGTGTGCGTCGGACCCGACGAGCAGGCCCCCGAGGGCTACGTCCAGGAGACCGACGTCCTCGACACCTGGTTCTCCTCCGGGCTGTGGCCGTTCTCCACGATGGGCTGGCCCGATCAGACCGCGGATCTCGAGAAGTTCTATCCCACCTCGGTTCTCGTCACGGGGTACGACATCCTGTTCTTCTGGGTGGCCCGCATGATGATGTTCGGCACCTACGTGGGCAAGGATCTGGGTCCGGGCAACGAGATCCCGTTCCACAACCTGTTCCTGCACGGCCTGGTGCGCGACGAGCACGGCCGCAAGATGTCGAAGTCGAAGGGCAACGGCATCGACCCGCTCGACTGGGTGGAGCGCTTCGGTGCCGACGCCCTGCGCTTCACGCTCGCCCGCGGGGCCAATCCAGGCTCGGACATCTCGGTCGGTGAGGACCACGCCCAGTCCTCGCGCAACTTCGCGACGAAGCTCTACAACGCCACCAAGTTCGCGTTGATGAACGGCGCGAAGGTCGGGGAGCTTCCCGACGCCGAGACGCTGACCGACGCCGACCGGTGGATCCTCGGCCGGCTCGACGAGGTGCTCGCCGAGATCGACGCCGGGTTCGAGTCCTACGAGTTCTCGAAGGCATGCGAGGCGCTCTACCACTTCGCGTGGGACGAGGTCTGCGACTGGTACCTCGAACTCGCGAAGGTGCAGTTCGCCGAGAACGACGAGAATCGTTCGGAAGCAACGTCGCTCGTGCTGGGCGCGGTACTCGAACCATTGCTGCGCGCGCTGTCGCCGGTGATGCCGTTCGTCACCGAGGTGCTGTGGAAGGCGCTCACCGGGGGTGAATCGCTCGTGGTGGCCCCCTGGCCGACCACTTCCGGGCGCGATTGGTCGTCGGATTCGGCCGCCCGCGTGGACGATCTGCAGCGACTGATCACCGAGGTGCGGCGTTTCCGCAGCGATCAGGGCCTCCGTCCGGGCCAGCGCGTCGCCGTGCAGTTCGACGGACTCGGCGAAGCCGGGCTCGAACACTTGCTGCCGTACGTGACCTCCCTTGCGCGCCTGGACCCGGCCGGTCCCGACTTCGGCGCGACCGCGACCATCGAGGTCCGCCTGAGCGTGGCCACCGTGGTCGTCGCGATCGACACCTCGGGCACCGTCGACGTCGAAGCCGAACGCAAGCGGCTCGCCAAGGACCTGGCGGTGGCCGAGAAGGAACTGTCGACGACCTCGGCGAAACTGGGCAACGAACAGTTCCTGTCCAAGGCGCCCGACCACGTGGTCGCCAAGATCCGGGACCGTCAGCGGATCGCGACCGAAGAGGTCGAACGGTTGAACGCGAAGCTGGCGAGTCTGGCCGGCGCGTGAGCGACGACACCGGTTTCCCCGAAGAGGATCCAGCCGTCCTGGGAATGGATGCGGCAGGCGACCCCCTGGGTCTCTCGGCGATCCTGGGGGAGGACGAACCCGATCCGGACGCCGAGCCGGCGCGGCTGCGCGTCACTGACAGCGCCGACGATCTCGCCGAACTCGCCGAGGTCGAGGCCGAGCTCGACACCCGGTGGCCCGAGACCAAGATCGAGCCGTCGCTGACCCGCATCGCGACGCTCATGGATCTGCTCGGATCCCCCCAGCACGGATACCCCGCGATCCACATCGCCGGGACGAACGGCAAGACGTCGGTCACCAGGATGGTCGACGCGTTGCTGTCCGCGCTGCACCGGCGCACGGGCCGGATCACGAGTCCGCACCTGCAGCGCGTCACCGAGCGGATCTCGGTCGACGGCAAGCCGATTCCGGCACGCACCTACATCGACACCTATCGGGAACTCGAGCCGTACATCACCATGGTCGACGATTCGTCGACAGCGGCGGGTGGACCCCGGATGAGCAAGTTCGAGGTGCTGACCGCGATGGCGTATGCGGTCTTCGCCGAGGCGCCGGTGGACGTCGCCGTCGTCGAGACGGGCATGGGCGGTCGATGGGACGCGACCAACGTCATCGACGGCACGGTCTCGGTCATCACACCGATCGCGATGGACCACGCGGACTATCTCGGCGACACCCTGACCGCCATCGCGGGGGAGAAGGCCGGCATCATCAAGCCCGCCGAACCCGATGCGGCCGGCACCGTCGATCCCGTCACGGTGATCGCCGAACAGAGCCCCGAGGTGATGGACGTCCTGCTGCGCGCGGCCGTCGATGCGGGCACCATCGTCGCCCGCCAGGGATCGGAGTTCGCGGTCCTCGACTCGGTCATCGCCGTCGGTGGGCAGATGCTCACCATCCAGGGCCTCGGCGGTGTCTACGACGAGATCTTCGTGCCGCTGCACGGTGCACATCAGGCGGCCAACGCGGCGCTGGCGCTCGCGGCGGTGGAGGCGTTCTTCGGTGCGGGCGCCGATCGTCAGCTCGACATCGACGCGGTGCGTACGGGTTTCGCGTCCGTCGCCAACCCCGGACGGCTCGAGCGACTGCGCAGCGCCCCGACGGTGTTCGCCGACGCGGCGCACAATCCCCACGGAGCCGCGGCGCTGGCGCAGGCGCTGGCCGAGGAGTTCGACTTCCGTCGACTCGTCGGCGTCATCGGCGTGCTGGGTGACAAGGACGCCCGCGGAGTCCTCGAAGCCCTCGAGCCGGTGCTCGACGCGGTCGTCGTCACCGACAACGGGTCGCCACGGGCCCTGGAGCCCGAGACGCTCGCGGAGTACGCGCGGGAGGTGTTCGGCGAGGACCGCGTGGTCGTCAAACCCTTCCTGCCCGACGCCGTCGAGGAGGCCATCGCACTGGCCGAGGAAGCCGACGGCGAACGCGTGTCCGGTGCGGGCGTGGTCATCACCGGGTCCGTCGTGACCGCCGGTGCCGCGCGAACACTCTTCGGTAAGGAACCCTCATGACCCGGTACACCCCACCCACGAACGATCCGTGGAAGGGGCTCCGCGGCGTGATGGCCGGCACGATGATCCTGGAGGTCATCGTCGTGATCCTGGCGTTCCCTATCGTGTGGCGCCTCGGCGACGGGCTGACCTGGTTGTCCGGCGGATACCTCACGCTCGTCGTCATCGCGATGATCCTGGCCGCCGGGATGCAGGGCCGGCCGTACGCGATCAACCTCGATCTCGGCCTGCAGGTCGTCCTGATCATCGGGGGGCTCTTCCACTGGTCGATCGCGGTGGTGGGAGTCGTCTTCGGGTCGGTCTGGCTGTACATCCGCTACATCAAGGCCGACGTCGAGAAACGGGTCGAACGCGGGATGCTGCCCGGCCAGGAGCCGATCGAGTAATCGGTCCGGCGGCCACGGCCGTCTCGCCGCCGGCTGTCCGACCAGCGGTGTTCTCGTTGCTCAGGGCGGGGTTTGGTGGCCGCAAGACCTGTGGCCGGACCGTTATCGCCGAACCCGGGCGGCCAGGTGGGCTTGCTGTAACAATGGCCCATGCCGCGGGGGCCGACAAGTCGATCCTCGCAGCTTGTCGAACCCCTTCTCGAGACACCCGATGTGAGGACATACGTGCAGTTCCAGCTCTTCCGGACCACCTCCGCCCGAACCCGACGCCCCGTGCTCCCCGTCGTCGTCCTCGCGGGCGCGGCGCTCGCACTGACCGTCCCGGCCACGGCGGCGGCCGAACCGGAGCAGGACCAGGCACCCATCGGGATCGCGAACCTCATACCCGCCGCGGACGCACCTGTTCCCGTCGGTCCGGGGGAGTACAGCTATGTCGCCACCCACGAGATCACCCAGCGTGCCGCGACCATGAAGGCGCCCGAGGCCATCGCCAGCCTCCCGGTGCCCGCCCAGTACCGGCCCGCGAATCTCGGTCTGGCGCAACAGTTCGATCTCGCGCTCGCCGGCGCGCTCGCCTCGCCCGGCGGCTGTCTGCAGGTGGTCGTCGATCCGCGCTCGCGAACCGGCAGCCTTTTCGACTACGGCTTCTTCCCGGTCGCCGGCGAGTACTGCTCCTGACCGGTACGTGACCGTAGCCGGTCGATAGGGTGTCAGTCGTGACTGAACGCACTCTCGTACTCATCAAGCCGGACGGCGTCGAACGCAACCTCGTCGGCGACATCATCAGCCGTATCGAGCGCAAGGGCTTGACCCTGGTGGCTCTCGAACTCAAGACCGCGAGCGACGAGGTCGCTCGCGGGCACTACGCCGAGCACGAGGGCAAGCCGTTCCACCCCTCGCTGCTCGAGTTCATCACGTCCGGTCCGCTGGTCGCGGCCGTTCTCGAGGGGCCCCGCGCGGTGGCGGCGTTTCGCCAGATCGCCGGCGGTACCGACCCGGTCGAGAAGGCCGTGCCCGGAACGATCCGTGCCGACTTCGCGCTCGACACCCAGTACAACCTGGTCCACGGGTCCGATTCGCCCGAATCGGCACAGCGCGAGATCGCTCTCTGGTTCCCCGGACTCGAGGGCTGAACGCGAGCGCCTCGGCTCGACGCGCAACGTCAAACGCTCATCCTTTGCGGTCATCCGACCGCGGTGTGGGATACTTGCACAGTTATCGCCGACACACTTTGTCGACGACGACCGGATGACGCGCCCCGGTACCGGCGCGTCGCGGTGCGGCACTGACGCACCGCGACGCCACGGAACCGCAGCTGACCCCACCGAGTTCGCCCTGCTGCCAGCGGGCGAACACTCAGGTTCCGCCTGTGCCCGGTGGCGTGGAAAGCGATCAGGGACGCGGTCATCGACACAGCAAGAGCGTCGTCAGACGACCCGTGAGACGGACCGCCGCGACGACGCGCAGACCACACAACACCGGTCCGACGAGGACCGGGACACAGAGCAGACCCTCGCGTGGCCGCGTCAGCCCGACGCGCCCGGGGGTTCGAGGAGACTGAGTGACCGACAACGGGTCGCCGGCTGACGCGAACGCAGCGTCGGAATCGGCGGAAGAATTTCCCAGCAAACTTCGTGTGCACGCCCTGGCCCGCTTCCTGGGCCTCACGAGTCGACAGGTTCTGGCTCACCTGGCGAATCTCGGCGTGCAGACCCGCAGCCCGCAATCCAGCGTCGATCGTGACCTGGCGAAAGCCGTGGCCGAACGGGTGCGCTCCGGCGTCGACGAGACCGGCGAGACGCCGCCGCAGGCCGCCCCGGCCGGCGACGCGGCTCTGCCTGACGCCGCTGCCGACACGACGCCGGCCGAGGCCCCTGCCGACACCCCGCCGACGGACGCGGCACAGGCCGAGGCGGCATCGGTCGAAGCCGCACCAACCGAGGCGGTGTCCGCCGAAGCGGCGCCCGCCGACGACGCACCGACGGCCGAAGTCGCATCGACCGAGGATGCTGCACAGACCACCGCCGACGACTCGCCCGCGGCACCGACCGCAGCCCCGACGTTGTTCTCGGCCGCCCAGTACGACGCACCGGTGGCGACCCCGGCCGCGGAGACCGACGCCTCGACCGGCGCGCAGCCGCTGTTCCTGCAGCCTCAGGCCCCGGCCGACAAGCCCCGCGCCGCCCGCTCGGGTCGTGCGAAGACCCGCGCTGAGACGGGCGCGAAGGACGAGTCGGCGGACACCCCGGCAGACGAGTCCGTCGCTGCCGAGACCTCGACCTCGACATCAGCGGACGCGCCCGCCCGCTCGGACAGGTCGAGAGCCGATGATTCGACTGCGGCCGACCGGGACGCCGACGTCTCGACCCCGGACGAATCCGGCGCCGACGACGCCGATGATTCCAACGCCGATGATTCCAACGCTGATGATTCCGGGTCGGGCCGGAGTCGCCGGCGTCGACGCGGACGTCGTGGACGCGGGCGCGGTAGGGGAGACCAGGGGGGCGACTCTGATTCGGACACGGATGAGTCCGACGCCGAGGCGTCCGATGCCGACGAGTCGACCGGTGACGGGGCAACCGATGCCGACACGGACTCGGAGGACACCACGTCCGACGAGTCGGCCGAGGACTCGCGCTCGGAGGAGGGCCGTCCGTCGGGCAAACGCACCCGCCGCCGCAGCCGTCGTTCGGGTGCGGACAAGGCGGAGGACTCCGAGGCGTCCGGCGCCACGGGCGACCGCGCCGACGAGTCCGGTGACGATGCCGACTCCGCCGACGCCGAAGACGCATCCGATGACGACGACTCCGGTGACTCCTCGTCGACTCGCCGCCGCCGTCGCCGTCGCCGTCGCAAAGGTGGCGGCGAACCCGATGAGGCGTCTCCCGACGATCCGCCGAACACGGTGGTGCACGAGCGCGAGCCGCGCAGCAAGCGCGCCCGCGACGAGGTGCAGGGCATCTCGGGGTCGACCCGACTCGAAGCCAAGCGTCAGCGCCGGCGCGACGGGCGCGATGCCGGCCGGCGTCGTCCGCCGATCCTGACCGAGTCGGAGTTCCTGGCACGCCGTGAGGCGGTCGACCGCGTCATGGTCGTCCGAGAGCGCAGCGCGAACAGCCGCATCTCCGGCAACGACGGGCACGAGCACGCCGCGGTCGAGGACTACACGCAGGTCGCGGTCCTCGAGGACGGTGTCCTCGTCGAGCATTTCGTGACGACCGCGACGTCGTCGTCGATGGTCGGCAACATCTACCTCGGACGCGTCCAGAACGTCCTTCCGGGTATGGAAGCCGCATTCGTCGACATCGGTCGCGGACGCAACGGCGTGCTCTACGCCGGTGAGGTCAACTGGGACGCTGCCGGACTCGACGGCGGTTCGCGCAAGATCGAGCAGGCGCTCAAGCCCGGCGACAACGTGCTCGTCCAGGTCAGCAAGGACCCGGTGGGTCACAAGGGCGCCCGTCTGACCACGCAGATCTCCCTCGCCGGCCGCTACCTGGTGTACGTGCCCGGCGGTTCGTCGACCGGGATCAGCCGCAAGCTGCCCGACGTCGAGCGCAAACGTCTCAAGCAGATCCTGGCGAAGCTCGTCCCCGACGAGGCCGGGGTCATCATCCGCACCGCGTCGGAGGGAGTCAGCGCCGAGGAACTCGGTGCCGACATCGCCCGCCTCGAGTCGCAGTGGAAGTCCATCGACGAGGCGGTGGCCCAGGCCAAGAAGGGCGGGTCGTCGAGCCCGAAGCCGCTGTACGAGGAGCCCGACCTCCTGGTGCGCGTCGTCCGTGACCTGTTCAACGAGGACTTCAAGAAGCTCGTCGTCGAAGGTGACAAGGCCTGGAACCTGGTCGAGGGTTACGTCAGCTCGGTGGCCTCGGATCTCATGGAGCGGGTCGAGAAATTCGACAAGCCGCACGCCGACGCGCCGGATTCGTTCGTCGTGCACCGCATCGACGAGCAGCTCGCGAAGGCGCTCGACCGCAAGGTGTGGCTGCCCTCCGGCGGCACGCTGATCATCGAGCACACCGAGGCGATGACCGTCGTCGACGTCAACACCGGCAAGTTCACCGGCTCGGGGGGCAACCTCGAGGAGACGGTGACGCGCAACAACCTCGAAGCCGCCGAGGAGATCGTGCGGCAGATGCGGTTGCGCGACATCGGCGGGATGATCATCGTCGACTTCATCGACATGGTCCTCGAGTCGAACCGGGATCTGGTGCTCCGCAGGCTCACCGAGGCGCTCGCTCGTGATCGCACCCGTCACCAGGTGTCCGAGGTGACCTCGCTGGGCCTCGTCCAGATGACACGTAAACGTCTGGGAACCGGTCTGCTGGAAGCGTTCTCGACCACCTGCACCGCCTGCAGCGGTCGAGGCATCATCGTGCACGCGAATCCCGTCGAGGTGAAGACCGACGACTCTTCGCGTGGCGACGGTGCCGGTTCGAAGCGGTCCCGTCGAGGCAAGAAGAAGGCCGACGCGCAACCGGAGGCAGTCGCCCCGGCCGTCGCGCCCGCTCACAAGCCGGCCGAACACCCGATGTTCCGGGCGATGGCGGCGCACGCGCACGACGACGAACACGACCAGGAGTCCGGCGCGACCACCGACGGTGACACCACGAGTCGGGCCGAGGACGCGCCGAAGCCCGTCGTCGAGGCGTCGTCGCCGCAGCAGACGGCCGACAGCCGGGTGGACACCGCTGTTGCCGAGCCGACCGAGACCCTGCCGTATCCGGTGGCGACGGAACCGGCTGAGATGGATTCGGCTGGGACGGAATCGGCTGAGTCCGAACCTGCGGCGGTCGAGACGGAGCCAGAGCCGGCCGGCTCGGCCACCGACGGACAGGCTCCGGCGGCCGCACGGCGTCGTCGACGGGTCGTCCGGCGTCCGGCGCAGACGACCACACCGCCGGACACCGTGGTGATGACCGCGGCGGATGTCGCTGCGGAGACGCCGGTGACGACCTCGGGTCCGGTCTCCACCGGGAACTCGGAGGCGGCGGTCGCGGTACGGCGCCGGCCGCGCAAGCGCAGCGCGGGCCGTCCCGCGGGACCGCCACCGGCCGACGACTGATCCGGGTGACCGGGCCGCGTCGGACCCGGGTCGGGCTAGTTTGACCCGACCGCCGACGTTCCCGTAACCTTGGAAAGTCGCCTCCCGCGGAGGGTCTGCGCTGTTCTGCCCGCTTCGGCACAGCAACGGTGCGTAGTCCGTCGGCAGGCCCTCTGGTGCGAACCGCAGCTTCCCCGGCCACATGCCCGGGTGCCCTGCGGCCCGCCCCGGCACGCACAACACAAACGCCCCAGGAGCGCTCGCGCCCCCAGGGTCCGAGTAGACGAGTAAGAGGAATACTTCGATGGCAACGTACGCGATCGTCAAGACCGGCGGTAAGCAGTACAAGGTCGCTGAAGGCGACACTGTGAAGGTCGAGAAGATCGACGGAGAGATCGGCAGCACGGTGAGCCTGCCGGTCGCGTTGGTCGTCGACGGGTCGAACCTGACCACCGATGCCGACAAGCTGGCCAAGATCTCGGTCACCGGCGAGGTCGTCGACCACGTCAAGGGCCCCAAGATCCGCATCCACAAGTTCAAGAACAAGACCGGCTACCACAAGCGCCAGGGTCACCGTCAGAAGCTGACGGTCCTCAAGGTCACCGGCATCAAGTAGTTCGACCCGCTTCGAGAAGACCTCAGGAGGACTGACACATGGCACACAAGAAGGGCGCGTCCAGCTCGCGCAACGGTCGCGATTCCAACGCCCAGCGACTCGGCGTGAAGCGCTTCGGCGGCCAGCAGGTGAGCGCAGGTGAGATCCTGGTCCGCCAGCGCGGCACCAAGTTCCATCCCGGCGTCAACGTCGGTCGCGGTGGCGACGACACCCTGTTCGCGCTCGCCGCGGGCGCGGTGGAGTTCGGCTCCAAGCGTGGCCGCAAGACGGTCAACATCGTCCCGGAAACCGCTTCGGTCTGACCTGAGCAACCGGCACGACAAGCTCTTACACAGGGCGGGCAGGGTCATCGCGTACCCCGCCCGCCCTGTTCTTTTTTGACGGAAGAAGGATTTCGATGTCTCGGTTCGTCGACCGCGTGACCATCCACGTCGCCGCGGGGAACGGCGGCCACGGCTGCGCGTCGGTCCATCGCGAGAAGTTCAAGCCTCTCGGCGGACCCGACGGCGGAAACGGCGGCAACGGCGGGTCCGTGCGGCTCGTCGTCGACCCCCAGGTGCACACGCTCCTCGACTTCCACTTCCACCCGCACGCGAAGGCCTCCAACGGCAAGCCCGGGGCCGGAGACAACCGCGACGGCGCCACCGGCGGCGACCTCGTCCTCAAGGTTCCCGACGGCACGGTCGTCCTCGACGAGCGCGGCACGATCCTCGCCGATCTGGTCGGCGAGGGGACGGTCTTCGAGGCCGCGCAGGGGGGCCGCGGCGGGCTGGGGAACGCGGCGCTCGCGTCGAAGGCGCGCAAGGCCCCCGGCTTCGCCCTGCTGGGCGAAGAGGGGCAGCAGCGTTCGCTGGTCCTGGAACTCAAGTCGGTCGCCGACGTCGGGCTCGTCGGTTTCCCGTCGGCCGGCAAGTCGTCGCTGGTGTCGGTGCTCTCGGCCGCCAAGCCGAAGATCGCGGACTACCCGTTCACCACGCTGGTCCCGAACCTCGGGGTCGTGCAGACCGCGGGCGACGTGTTCACCATCGCCGACGTCCCCGGTTTGATCCCGGGCGCCTCGACCGGCCGCGGGCTCGGCCTCGAGTTCCTCCGCCACCTCGAGCGCTGCGCGGTGCTCGCGCATGTCGTCGACTGCGCCACACTGGAACCCGGGCGCGACCCGATCTCCGACATCGATGCGCTCGAAGCCGAGCTGGCCGCGTACGTCCCGGCACTCGACGACGACCACGGACTCGGCGACCTCGCCTCCCGCCCCCGCGTGGTGATCCTCAACAAGCTGGACGTACCCGACGCCGCCGAGCTCGCCGACCTCGTCGAACCCGAACTGGCCGAACGTGGTTGGCCGGTGTTCCGGATCTCGGCGGTCGCCCACGAAGGTCTGCGCGAGCTCACCTTCGCACTGGCGCGGATGGTGCGCGAATACCGAGATGCCCAGCCCGCCAAGGTCGCCCGGCGCGCGATCATCCGCCCCAAGGCCGTCGACGACACCGGCTTCACGATCGAGACCGACCCGGACAACGAGGGCGGCTTCATCGTCCGGGGTTCGCGCCCGGAGCGGTGGATCGCGCAGACGCAGTTCGACAACGACGAGGCCGTCGGCTACCTCGCCGATCGGCTCAACCGGCTCGGCGTCGAAGACGAACTGGTGAAGCGGGGTGCACAACCGGGTGCGCCCGTCACCATCGGTGCGGTCACGTTCGACTGGGAACCGTCCACGCCGATGGGCGACGACGTCCCAGTCACCGGGCGCGGCACCGACATCCGGCTCGATCGTTCCGATCGCGTCGGCGCCGCCGAACGCAAACAGGCGCGTCGCCTGCGGCGCGGGCTGCCGGACGAGGACGGCGGGGAGCGGGACCTCCCGTGAGCACCGGTTCCGCCGACCGCGTTCACGAGGGGTCGGTACGCGACCGGATCGCGCACGCGCGCAGCGTGGTCGTGAAGATCGGCTCGTCGGCACTCACCGACCTCACCGAGGGACTCGACCGCAACCGCCTCGACGCACTGGCCGACGCGCTCGAGGCCCGGATGCGGGCCGGCTCGGATGTCATCGTCGTGTCCTCGGGGGCCATCGGGGCCGGGATCGCCCCGCTCGGACTCAAGAAACGGCCCACGGATCTCGCCACCAAGCAGGCGGCGGCAAGCGTCGGGCAGCTGGCCCTCGCGCATGCGTGGGGTACGTCGTTCGCGCGCTACGGCCGCACGGTGGGTCAGGTCCTGCTCACCGCCGACGACATCTCCAACCGTAGTCACCACGCGAATGCCCAACGGACACTTGACCGTCTGCGTTCACTCGGCGCCGTGGCGGTGGTGAACGAGAACGACACCGTGGCCACCAACGAGATCCGTTTCGGGGACAACGACCGGCTGGCCGCGCTCGTCGCCCACCTGTCGGGTGCCGATGCGCTCATCCTGCTCTCCGACGTCGACGGCCTCTACGACGGTGATCCGCGCCGGGTCGACGTCGACGGCCGTCGCGCCCGGTTGATACCCGAGGTCAACGGCCCCGAGGATCTCGACGGGGTGATCGCCGGCTCCGGCGGCGCGCTGGGTACGGGTGGCATGGCCTCCAAGCTGGCCGCGGCCCGCTTGTCGGCGGATGCCGGCGTGCCCGTATTGCTGGCGGCCGCCTCGTCGGCGGCGCAGGCGCTGGCCGACGCCTCGGTGGGCACGGTGTTCGCCGCCCGGCCCGAGCGGCTGTCCGCGCGTCGGTTCTGGGTGCGTCACGCCGCCGACGCGCGGGGTCGGATCGTGCTCGACGACGGCGCCGTGGACGCGGTGTCGCGCAGGCGGCGTTCACTGCTCGCCGCGGGGATCGTCGGGGTCACCGGCAGGTTCTACGAGGGCGACGTCGTCGAACTCGTCGACCAGTACGACACGGTGCGGGCCAGGGGAGTCGCGGCCTACGGCGTCGACGACATCGCGTCGATGGTCGGCCGCTCCACCGGCGACCTCCCACCTGAACTACAGCGTCCGGTGGTGCACGCCGACGATCTGGTGGTCGTGGGCCGCTGACCAGAGGTCAGAACGTCGCCAGCGCCGGGAGCACGAAACCGGCCTCGTGATCGATCTTCAAGGTCGCGATCTCGTCGGCACGGGTGACCCCGCGGTTCACGATGATCAGCGGCTTGCCGGCGCGGTGCGCGCGCCGCGCGAATCGCAGGCCGGACATGACGGTGAGCGACGACCCGACGACAAGCAGGGCGTCGGCCTCGTCGACCACCGAATACGCCTCGTCCACAACGTCTTTCGTGACCGTCTCGCCGAAGTAGACGATGTCGGGCTTCAGGATGCCGCCGCAGTTCGGGCAGTCGATCATCATGAAGTCGGACGTGTCGGACAGGGTGGCGTCGGCGTCCGGCGCGACTTCGATGGCACCGCGGCCGCTGACCCGACGCGCGAACTCGGTGTTGATCTCTTCGAGTTGTCCGGCGAGCCGGTGACGGGAGATACGCCAGTCGCAGTTCACACAGCGGACACGGCCGTAGCATCCGTGGAGTTCGATGACCCCGCGGGTGCCGGCCTTGGTGTGCAGCATGTCGACGTTCTGGGTGAGCACCCGCGACATCCACCCGCGCTGCTGGAGTTCGGTGAGCGCCAGATGGGCTCTGTTGGGGACCGCGGCGTCCATGTGCCGCCAGCCGAGGTGGTTGCGTGCCCAGTAGTGGCGTCGGAAGTCCGGCGACGAGAGGAACATCTCGAGGGTCATGGGCGTCCGCGGCGGCGAGCCGGGACTCCGGTAGTCGGGGATGCCGGAGTCGGTGGAGATGCCGGCGCCGGTCAGAACCGCGAAACGGCGTCCGGCGAGGATGTCGGCGGCCAGTGCGATCCGGTCCGCGACGTCATCGTCGAGGGGGGTGTGTTCGGCCGGGGCGGAGCCGAGCTGGAGACGAGTACGCACCCTGCCCAGGATAGGCAGGGTGCGTACTCGAGGTGTCTGCGAGAGCCGTCAGGTGACGGGCGTCTCCGCGTGCTTGCCGGCCGGCTGCGGCACGGTCACCAGCGGATACACGCCGTTCTCGTCGTGGACTTCGGTGCCCACGACAGGCGGGTTGAACACGCACAGCATGCGCATCTCGGTGTCGGCGGTGACGGTGTGCCGCTCGTGGCCGTTCAGCAGGTACATCGTGCCCGGCGCGAGCGGATAGGTCTCGCCGGTCTCTCGGTCGAGGAGCGTGCCGGTGCCTTCGACGAGCCAGACGGCCTCGACATGGTTGGCGTAGTGGAACTCGTTGACCGAGCCGGCCTTGATCGTGGTCTCGTGGAACGAGAAGCCCACATTGTCGCCGCCGAGGATGATGCGCTTGGAGACCCAGTTGCCCTTGGGGTCGGCGACGTCGCGGTCGGTCCCGGTGATTTCTTCAGTGGTTCGGACGATCATCCGAGCACCTCCTTGACTGCATCGGACAGGATGGACAGGCCGCGGTCGAGGTCCTCGCGCGAGATGGTCAGCGGCGGGAGCAGCTTGACCACCTCGTCGGACGGGCCCGACGTCTCGGCCAAGAGTCCCGCGCCGAAGGCCTGCGCGCAGACCTTGCCCGCGGCGGTATGGTCCTCGAACGCGAGTCCGCGCACCATGCCACGCCCCCGGGTGGAGATGCCGTCGTAGCGGTTGCACAGGTCGGTGAAGACCTCGTGGATCCGCTCGCCCTTGGCATGGATGTCGCGGGTCAGCGCGTCGTCGGCCCAGTAGGTCTCGATCGCCTTGGCGGCGGTCACGAAGGCCGGGTTGTTCCCGCGGAAGGTGCCGTTGTGCTCGCCGGGGGTCCACACGTCGAGCTCGGGCTTGAACAGGGTCAGCGCGAACGGCAGCCCGTAGCCGCTGATCGACTTCGACAGTGTGACGATGTCGGGCTTGATGCCGGCTTCCTCGAACGAGAAGAACTCGCCGGTGCGGCCACAGCCCATCTGGACATCGTCGACGATCAGCAGGATGTCGCGTCGCCGGCAGAGATCCGACAGTGCCCGCAGCCACTCGGCACGAGCGACGTTCACGCCGCCCTCACCCTGGACGGTCTCGACGATGACCGCCGCCGGGCGGTTCAGGCCGCTGCCGGAGTCGTCGAGCACACGCTCGAACCAGGCGAAGTCCTCCATGACGCCGCCGAAGTAGTTGTCGAAGGGCATGGGCGTCGCGTGGACGAGCGGGATACCAGCGCCGGCACGCTTCATCGAGTTACCGGTCACCGACAGCGATCCGAGCGTCATGCCGTGGAAGGCGTTGGTGAAGCTGATGATCGACTCGCGACCGGTCACCTTGCGCGCCAGCTTGAGTGCCGACTCGACGGCATTCGTACCGGTGGGGCCGGGGAACTGGATTTTGTAGTCGAGTCCGCGCGGCTCGAGGATGTGACTGGTGAACTTTTCGATGAAGTTCCCCTTGGCGACGGTCGCCATGTCCAGACCGTGGGTGATGCCGTCGGCCTCGATGTACTCGAGAAGGGCCTTCTTCAGGACCGGGTTGTTGTGGCCGTAGTTCAAGGACCCGGCGCCCGCGAAGAAGTCGAGGTATTCGCGGCCGTCCTGATCGGTGATGTAGGAGCCCTTGGCGGTGGTGAACACAGCCGGCCAGTTACGGCAGTAGCTGCGCACCTCGGATTCGTGGGCGGTGAAGACTGAATCGTCCATGTGGGTGTCGAGAAGTGGCATGTCGTGTGCTTCCTTCTGGTGTGACAACGTGGGGTTCATGTGCCCGGCTCGAGGTCGCCTCATCGCGATCGCCGGGTTCGGCTGAGCCCTACGGGCTGGGGTCGGCCTTTGGTCGGGATGTCATGCGGGACTACCGATTACGGGGTCGGCAGGATGGAAACCTAGCGCGCGTGCCGCATCTGAGGCGTCGGCCCTGTGGTCATGGCGACGACCGGGATCGCGCAGGACTCAGGGCTCGGGGATCTCCGGCTCGAGCATGTAGAGATCTTCCGGCTCGTGGGAGTCGGGGAATGCGTTCGCCGCGAACAGGTCTCGACGTTCGAAACGAAGTCCGCGGGCCTTGGCCACCGAGGCGAACAAGCGTTGGGACGGGACGTTGTCCGGGCTGATCGTCGTGTGCATGGCGACCATGCCCTGACGGTTGACGCGGTCGAACAGCTCGTGCAGCATGGTCGCCGCGATGCCGTGTCCGCGCACCTCGTCGTCGACGGCGACCTGCCAGACCATCAGGGTGGAGGGGTCGCTCTGCCGCCGGTAGCCGGTGACGAAACCGACTGCGCGGCCATCGACTTCGGCGACGATCGAGGTGGTGGCGAAGTCGTGGCACCACAGCACGTAGGAGTAGCTCGAGTTGACGTCGAGAACCTGAGAGTCCGAAGCGATTTCCCAGAGGCGGATACCGTCGTCGACCGTGGGAACCCGGTAATCGACGGTGAGGGTTGTTGTCGGGGCCGTTCTTGTTTGGGAAGGGCTCATAACGCAAACGACGTTAACAATGCGTGTCGTAGAAGTCATGTACCTGCGGAAATTGGTCCGCGGAACGCCTACCTTGTCCCTGTTCAGACATACAATGTGAAGCGGGTCACAAAGACGTGAGTCCGGATTGGTTCGGGTGGCTTCCGGGATTGCAGAATGGCCTCATGACGAGGATCATCGCCGGCCGGCTGGGTGGGCGGCGACTGCGTGTTCCGGGCGAGGGTACCCGGCCCACTTCTGACCGGGTCCGCGAATCGGTGTTCAACATGTTGGCCGCCCGATCCGATCTGGACGGAGTCTGGGTCCTCGACCTGTACGCGGGATCGGGGGCGCTGGGTCTCGAGGCGATCTCGCGTGGTGCTGCAGGGGCGACGTTCGTCGACTCCGGGCGCCGGGCCGCGGTCACGATATCCGCCAACGTGCGGGCCTGTGGGGTGGCCCCGAACGCCACCGTACATACGCGCACGGTGTCGGCCTACCTCGCCGGCGCCGCGGAACGGCGGTTCGGCCTCGTCTTCTCCGATCCGCCGTACGACCTCCGGGCCGACCGGATCACCGCGGACCTGGAGCTACTGCGGTCACACCTGGACGACGACGCGCTGATCGTCGTCGAACGCTCGACGCGGTCCACCGGCGAGATCTGGCCATCCGAGTACGAGGTGGTCGTCGACAAGTCCTATGGCGACACCCGGGTGGAGATCGCCCGCCTGGTCTGACCGGTAAGTTCGGGCCATGACGACGGCAGTGTGTCCCGGTTCCTTCGATCCCTTCACCCTCGGTCACCGATACGTGGTGGAACGCGCTGCGGCGTGTTTCGACGAGGTCGTGATCACCGTGGTGGTCAACCCCAACAAGCGCGGCATGTTCGGTGTGGACGAGCGGATCGAACTCATCGAAGAGGACTGTGCGGACCTGGCGAATGTGCGGGTGGACCGGTGGGAGGGCCTGCTCGTCGATTACCTGCGGCAGGAGTCGATCCACACCATCGTGAAGGGGCTGCGCTCCGCCGTCGACTTCGACTACGAGGTGCCGATGGCCCAGATGAACCGCGAGCTCGCCGATGTGGAGACGATCTTCCTGCTGACCGACCCACGATTCGCCCACGTCTCGAGCTCGCTGGTGAAGGAGGTGGCGAAGTTGGGTGGAGACGTGACGCCATTCTTGTCCGCACATGTCCACAAGAGCCTGATGAGCCGGTTGTCCGGCGAGCGCTCGGCCTGACCCACCGGTCGGGCGCGACACACCCCACGCGCTTCACGAGTCACAAGCGCAACATTCGGCACAATAGTCACAGAATCACCAACTGTTGCAACCAGGCAAGCGCCGGATTGGGGTGGCTGTGTACCGGGTATTTGAGGCTCTCGACGAGCTGGTCGCGATCGTCGAAGAGGCGCGGAGTGTGCCGATGACCGCCGGGTGCGTCGTGCCGCGCGGCGACGTGCTGGAACTCCTCGACGACATCAAGGACTCCATCCCCGGCGAGCTCGACGACGCGCAGGACGTCCTCGACCAGCGTGACACGCTGATCGGTGATGCCCGCGAGCACGCCGAGACGACGGTGTCCAAGGCGGATTCGGAGTCCGAGGCGGTGCTCGCGCACGCTCGCGCCGAGGCCGACCGGATCCTCTCCGAGGCGAAGGCGCAGGCCGACCGTATGGTCGACGAGGCGAGCGCGCACTCGGGCTCGCTGGTGGAGGACGCCGCCGAGGAGGCACACCGTCTGCAGACCAGCGCGGCGCGCGAGTTCGAGGCCGTCACCGGCCGGGCGCGGGCCGAGGCGCAGCGCACCATCGACGCCGCCAACAACTCCTACGACAAGTCGGTGGCCGACGGTATCGCCGAGCAGCAGCGCCTCGTCTCCGAGACCGAGGTCGTCGGCGCGGCGAAGTCCGAGGCCGAGCGGATCATCGACGCCGCCCACGCCGAGGCCGACCGCCTGCGCGGTGACTGTGACGTCTACGTGGACGAGAAGCTCGCGCAATTCGAGGAGATCCTGACCGGCACGCTGCGATCGGTGAACCGGGGTCGGCACCAGCTACGGACCGGCGCCGGCATGCACGACTATGTCGAGTACCCCCGTGGTGTCGACGAGTCCGGGCGTGGCGACGGTGCGCGTTCGCGCGAGTCCCGTGGCGACGATCCCCGCTCGCGCGAGACCTCGGCCCGCCACACCTACGACCGCGACCACGGTTCGCCGCTCGCGGTGTGACACGCTCGTCGACCCGGCTGTCCACACGCCGCCGGCGTCGGTCGATCATTCCCGGGTGCGAGCGTATGGTGGGCGTTTGTGGCTGATCATGCTGTGACATCAGAGCCGTCGCACGGTCCCGGTTCTACTCCCAGGCGCGAGCCCTTCGTGCTGGATGTGCGTTCGATGGGACGCCGCCCGGGCACGATGTCGGAGGTGCACCGTACTGTCCGGACACCCGAACGGCTGGGCGTCGAGATGGTCGGGATCCCAGCGGATTCCGATGTCGACCTCGACCTCCGTCTGGAGGCGGTGTCCGAGGGAATCCTGGTGACCGGGACGGTGTGCGGTGAAACCGTCGGTCAGTGCTCGCGCTGCCTCGAGCCGATCGACGGCACGGTGACGGTCTTCCTCACCGAGTTGTTCGCCTACCCGGACAGCGCGACCGAGCAGACCACCGACGCCGACGACATCCATCGCATCGCCGACGACCGTATCGACCTCGAACAGTCGATCATCGACGCCGTGGCACTCGAACTGCCGATGTCGCCCCTCTGTTCGTCGGACTGCGAGGGTCTGTGCCAGACCTGCGGGGTGCGTCTGGCCATCGCCGAACCGGGTCACTCCCACGAGGTCATCGACCCGCGCTGGGCCGGACTCGCCGACAAGTTCGCCGACCTCGGGAAGGACGATTCGCCGACGGACGGTGCCGCAAACGACCCCGACCCGGAACGACATCGTGACTGAGGCCGTGCGTGCGGACGGTCCGCGTGCGGCCCTGCTCGACGCGCTGGACACCGACATTCCCGACGACCTGCTGACGCTGGCACTGACCCATCGTTCCTACGCGTATGAACACGGCGGTCTGCCGACCAACGAGCGCCTGGAGTTCCTCGGGGACTCGGTGCTCGGTGTCGTCATCACCCAGCGTCTCTACCTGCGTTATCCCGATCGACCCGAGGGCGAGCTGGCGAAGATCCGGGCCAGCGTCGTCAACATGCATGCGCTCGCCGACGTCGCGCGTGGTCTCGGGGACGAGGGCGGTCTGGGCAAGTACCTGTTCCTCGGCCGCGGCGAGGAGATGACCGGCGGGCGCGACAAGGACTCGATCCTGGCCGATGGTCTGGAGTCGCTGTTCGGCGCGGTCTTCCTCAGTCACGGACTCGAGACCTCGCAGCGCGTCATCCTGCGTCTGTTCGACGAGCGCCTCGAACGTGCCGGCAACCTCGGCGCAGGGCTGGACTGGAAGACGTCGCTGCAGGAGTTGAGTTCGGAGCGCGGGTTCGGTCCGCCGCAGTATCAGATCAGCGCGACCGGTCCCGACCACAACAAGGAGTTCACCGCGACCGCGCTGGTCGCCGGCGAGAGCCTCGGCGAGGGTGTCGGCCGGACCAAGAAGGAAGCGGAGCAGCAGGCCGCCGCACACGCCTGGAAAGTGCTGACCGAGCGCGCGTCGGCGTCGTGAACCCTTCTGTCAGCCGGCTTTTCGCGATCTGCGATGCCTGAACTCCCCGAGGTCGAGACCGTCCGCATCGGTCTCGAGACCCATCTCGTCGGTCGGGTGGTGGCCTCGACCGAGGTCCTTCATCCGCGCGCGGTCCGTCGTCACGCCGGCGGTGAGCCGGATCTGATCGGTCGGCTCGCCGGCAAGCGGGTGACCGGCGTCCGGCGCCGCGGCAAGTACCTGTGGATCGATGTCGCCGACTCCGCCGACCGTGCGGCGCTCGTCGTCCACCTCGGGATGAGTGGCCAGATGCTGATCGCCCGGACCGGAACTCCCGATCACACGCACCTGCGGATCCGCGCGGTCCTCGACGACGAGAACGAACTCCGCTTCGTCGATCAGCGGACCTTCGGGGGTTGGCATCTCGACGACTACACACCCGATGTGTATGCGCCCTCGGGGAGTACGGACACGACCGACCCGTCGCCCGCCGACATCCCGGTCTCGGTGGCGCACATCGCAACCGATCCGTTCGACCCGGCCTTCGATCCCGTCCGCGTGGTGGATCGCATGCGCGCCAAACACTCCGAGATCAAACGGGTCCTGCTGGATCAGACGGTGATCTCCGGCGTCGGCAACATCTACGCCGACGAAGCGCTGTGGCGCGCACGTCTGCACGGCTCGCGGATCGCCGAGACGATCAGTCGCAAGAAACTGCGCGAACTCATCGATGCCGTCACCGACGTGATGGCGGATGCGCTGAAGGTCGGCGGTACCTCGTTCGACGCGCTCTACGTGAACGTCAACGGACAGTCCGGGTACTTCAGCAGGGAACTACATTCATATGGCCGGGAAGGCTTGCCGTGCCACCGGTGCGGCACACCGATCAGGCGGGAGGCCTTCATGAACCGGAGCTCGTTCTATTGTCCTCGTTGTCAGCGCAGCCCACGTCGTTGACGCGACGGGGCCGGGCTTTGGTGAGTTGCTCCAGGGGTGTACCACCGGACCGATCAGGTGGGTCGTTCAGGAGTCGCCAACTGCGACGAGGCTTTGAGACTTTGCGTCATATCGGTAGTCGACGATGCCGCCGGACATAATTAACTCGATCGTCTGATCGATCACGTCACGTGGAACGACGAACCATTCGGACGGATCGTAGTCGCGACCCGTCTTGTCGACCTGTGTCAGATCCAAACGCACCTCGGCGAAGACTCGATGGAGCAGGTTCTCCAACACTGAGACACGCGTGTTGTATATCCGGTAGGTGGCAACCACCTCGACCGGCGCCATCAAGTAGGTGGGCGACTTGTCCGCATTCTTGATCCTGGCCTCGACCGGTCCGCGTGAGAAGCCGATCTTATGCAGATCAGCGATGCCGGCGATCTGTGGATCGTTGCTCCGAGAACGCAAGACATAGATGTAGCCGCTGACCTCGTCGTCGGTGAGGATCTCCGGTTGCTGTCGAGCTACGACGATCTGACCGTCTTCATCTGCCAGCCTGATCCCGAGGGACTGCCTGTACATCCGCGATTCCGTGCCGTTCTCAAAGACGCAGCGCAGACGTTCACGTTTGTTCTCGCGCACAGTCGATTTCTTGTACTCGGTCTCGCCGACTTCAGCGATAAAGAGCATCACACCGTTGAGCACAAAGAACGCACCCGGAACTATGTGCTGCATCCCCGAGTACGGCATCAACTGGCTCGCGCCGTCGCGCAACTCGGCATGCTTCTGCTCGAACAGCGGAGCGAACTCGGCGAAGTCTTGAGCAGGCCGACGGCGCGCTACCTCCTCAGTTTCGAAGCGCTGCTTGCGGATCGGAAGGCTTGAGACGTCCAGGATGCCGGTGTCGTCTCCCAACAGGTCGAGCGGGTCATGCTCCAGCAGCTCGTCGATCGAGCCAGGGGCTTCAGGTACGTTAAGGAGACCGAACTCGTCGAGGTGTTTGAGTGCTTCGATCTTGCTGTCATCGGCCAGTATGCCGTCCAGGCGTGCGCCGAGTTTACGTTCGGAGATCTCCCTCGTGGTCGGGCTCGGGAGTCGGCCGTGCGTCCGGCGAAACTCCACGATCTCCAGGAATGCTCGCTCCAGCCGGTCACTGGACGTGACCTTCTTCGGCTTCTCCGGCATGTCCAGGAGACCGTCGACATCTGAATCGAGCAACTGCTGAAACGCGTCTGCTCCAGCGGCGCTACCGCTCTCCGAGGTTGAAGAGTCCGCGGTCGTCATTGATCCGTCCCGATCTCGCTCGCTTGCTTCTGCGCCTCGCGCTGCTGCTTGAGCCGCCGCAAGAACAGCAGCGCCTCGGCATAGCGCTTCTCCGTGGGGTCGTCCGAGCGCACGTCAGGGTGTCGCCCGTTGACCTTGACCCAATTCTGAATCTTCGGGAACAGGGCGAGCGCCTCGTCCTCGCTGATCTCCACACGTGTGCTGGTGATCGCATCGGAGATGATCTTCAGCACCGACGGCGTCACCGACTTCGACATCACCTCGAACGCACGCTGGAACGGATTAACCGTGTCGATCAAGTTGATGTGAATATCCTCGACATTCTCGAACTTGTCACCCATCTTGATGAACCGCTTATCGCCGACCTCGCGGACCTCGCCGTTCTTGATCACTGAGTCCACCACGACCTGCTGGCGCACCTCCTCGACCTGCTCATCAGTCAAGTCTGGGTACCGGTCACGGATGATCTTGGGGATCAGCACCTTGTTGGTGGTCTCTGGATCCACGCTGCCGGCCGCGGCCTTCGCGAACGTCTCGTCCTGCAAGATGTTGGCCTTCAGGTCGTTTAGGTCCGTCTCGACGATCTGCTTGACCCGTTCGCTCGACGGTTCCTTGAACCCCTTGATCTTGATCGTTCCCGGCTCAGGTGCGTCGTCGTTGCCGCGTTTCGCCTTGAAGTTGAAGTTCGGTGCCAGCACCTGCTCCATCAGTAGCGACGCCGTGATGGCCTTGAGCATGTTGTTCACCGACACCGTCACCTCGCCCCGCTCAGCGTCCGGCTCAGCCAGCAGGTTCGTGAACTGCGCGTGCGGCTTACCGGGGCTGTCGCGGGTGACCCGGCCGATGATCTGGATAATCTCGGTCAACGACGCCCGATATCCAACGGTCAACGCGTGCTCAGCGAACGGCCAGTCGAAACCCTCCTTCGCCATCCCCAGCGCGATGATGATGTCCACGCCGTCGCGGTCCTTCGCCGCAACTGTCGACAGGTAATGCAGCGTGTCGGCGCGCTTCTTCTGATCGGCGTCATCGACCAGATCGGCCACCCGCAGCACAGCACCGGTGTCGGTGCGGCGAATACGGATGATCCCGGTGTCCGGCTCGGTGTCGATCACGTCGCCGATCGTGTCGATGATGAACCCGACCTCTTCGATCTTGTCCTTGGTCGACTCACCTGAATTCACGTTCGGGATGTGCACGATCGTCTTCTTGTCCAAGTCCAGCACCTCACCGATCGCCTCGGTGTAGCGGCCCTGATAGAAGTGGTGCCCGATCCCCAGCGACTTCAGGTACTGGTAGCCGTTGAGCTGGTCGTAGTAGTTGAACGTCACCGGCGTGAACTGTGCCTCGTCCTCCGACGAGAGCACCGGCACCGAGTCCCCGCGGAAGTACGAACCAGTCATGGCCACGATATGCACGTCCGAACCGGCCATCACCTCCTTCAACAGTGCACCCAGGCGGGAGTTCTCAGTGTCAGCTGACACGTGGTGAAACTCGTCGATAGCCAGCACCGTGCCAGTGAATTCGTCCGGTGCCAGCCGCTCAAACGCGAACCGCAACGTCGCATGCGTGCACACCAGAATCGGATCACTGCTGCGGAGGAAGTCGATGAATGCGTCGACCTTGCCCGCTGACGACCCCGGCGTGCACAGATTCCGTTCCGGCGTGACTTCCCAGTCGGCGAAGAAACCGTGCGAGGTCAGCCGCGTGGTCGAGAATGATGCCCCGATCGAACGCTCCGGCACCGCGACGATCACCTTCTTGCGGCCCTGGTTATACAACTTGTCCAGACCCACGAACATCAACGCCCGCGACTTGCCCGACGCCGGTGGAGCTTTGATCAACAGATGCTGCGCGCCCCGCTTGGCGAACACCCGCTGCTGCATCTCCCGCATCCCCAATGCGTCGGTGTTCACCGACGCGCCCGTCTGCGCGTACGTCACATCGACGACGTTCACCGTGCCGCTCAATTGTTGCTCCTCTTCGCCGGCTTCGGCGCCTGTTTCGCAGCGGTCATCTCCACATACATAGCGAACAGGTCCGACAACCGCTCCTCATCGGTCTCATAGGCACGCTTGGAGTAGATCGAATCCACCCGCGCATCGATCTCAGCGTGCGCGGCCCGCAAATCTTCGGGCATCTTGTCCGGACCGTAGAGCTCGGCGAGGGTCTTCTCGCAGTGATACTCACGCACATCCAGCACCCGTAAGGCTGCGACCGCCAACTGCTCCTTCACTGCATCCGGCAGTGTTGGCACTGGAAAATTGTTGTAGACAATCGTATTCGAGTATCGATAGTCAGTCTTCATCTTCCCGCCGATAGCCTTCGCCCATACCATGTGCATCCGCGACGTCAACAGACCGAAAACCCAAGGCTCCGCTTCGTACACCGCGTATGCCAGGTTCGAGACGACCGTGTCAGGACCGAGGTAACCCATTGGGATATACTCGCGCCGTTCCGACGAAACACTCGGAACAATGATCGAATCGGTTGGCTTGTAACTAATCTGGACGAACCGGTATGGCTTAGAGGCATATGCCGCGGTGCTCGCGGCTTTACTCCTGGTACGTTCCCTCGTCACCCGGGCGAGTTTCGTAGCGATTGACGGAATCGAGGAGGCTAGTCCCGCTGCCTCGTCATCGATCCATAGACAGTAGCGCTCCCCGTCATTAATCAGCTCAGACGAACCCATATAGCGTTTAACTAGCGTCTGACAGCGCGGGTCCTGCTCGATCATAGTGGCGACCTCTACTGGAGACAGGATGAGTCCACCTCCATCTCTGGGCATCGACCCGAAGACCATCTCGGGTAGTTGTGCTCCGAGGGGACGCTTGCGCCGCTCTATGAATACATCGGGCCCGTCGGCCAGGTACCCGTTGATGTTGTCGGCAACGATTCGAAGATCGTCGGTGTATATGCACTTCGGGCGGGGCCGGGCAGCCCGAAGTCCGATAACGGCCACGGTAACTCCGGCGTTGCGTTTCGCATTGTTCTCCCATTTGAAGGAGGTGTAGGCGAAGCCGATCTCTAATCCTCTGTCGAAGATCATCGGGAACATCAGTGCCACATGCTCACCCTGCGCTACTGAATTTGTGGTGACAAAGGCGAGCGCAGCGGCAGTTCCCGCTATGTAGTCGGCCCCCTTGAGGAACCAGAGAGCGATGTAGTCAAGGTTCTTCGAGTATGCGCGGTCGCCGAACACAAACCGATAGTCTTCCTTTTGCTCCGGCTTCTGAGTCTTTGCACCTGCATATGGCGGGTTCCCGATCAGGTAGATCTCCACCTCACCGTTATTCGGACACACATCGTTCCAGTCGACCCGCGTCGCGTTGTCTGCACGGATCTGTCCGGTCTCCTTGAGCGGAATCAGCGGGATCTCGACTCCAAACTTCTCGCGGAACTCGCGGTTCATCTGATGTTTGGCGATCCACAGTGACAGGATCGCCACTTCTACTGCGAAGTCGTCGATCTCGATGCCGTAGAAGTTCTCGATGTCGATCTTCGACACGGCGTAAAGGACCTGGTGCTTGGGGCTCAGAGTCGCGAGTCGTTCGAGAATCGCGTGTTCCAGGCGTCGTAGTTCCTTGTAGGCGATGACCAGGAAGTTCCCGGAGCCGCATGCCGGGTCGAAAACCTTGATCGCTCCGATCCGATCCAACAGCTTTTCCAGCTTGCCGACACTGTTGAAGCAAGCGTCGAACTCCTCCTTCAGCTCGTCGAGGAACAGCGGCTCAATCGTCTTAAGGATGTTCGGCACCGACGTGTAATGCTGCCCGAGGTCTGACCGCTTCCCGGGTGTGACGATCGCCTGGAACATCGACCCGAAGATGTCGGGGTTGATCTCGCTCCAGTCCAGCGCGCCGAGATCCAGCAGCAGCCCACGGGCGCTCTTGGTGAAGGCTGGCACGACGTGCAGGCTGGTGACCTCGAACAGTCGACCGTTGACGTACGGGAACGCTGACAGGTAGCTCGCCTTGTCCTCGGCGTTCTCGGCGTCTAACGCGTGGAACAGGTCCGTCAGGAACTCCTGCACGTCGGAACCGTCGGCCTGCGTGTGCGAGCCGACTGCCATGGTGAACTGATCATCGTCGAAGATCCCGGTGTCCTCGGCGAAAAAGCAGAACAGCAGGCGGGTGAAGAACACATTCAGCGCGTGCCGGCCATACTGCTCGTCGATAAGTTCCGGGTTGGCCTGGAGCAGTTCGTCGAAGAGCTTGCCCATGCGGTCGGCGGCCTTGACGTCGGCATGTGCTTCTGATGTGTACTGTGCCTTCTCCATCCCGGCCCAGGGAAGGAAGAATGTGAAGTGCTTGTCGATGTCACGGATCGGAAAGACTTTGTTCTCCCCGGTCTTCATGTCGACCGCGACCAGCTCGTCGTAGTCGGTGGCAATCACGAACCGCGGGTTGTAACGGACCACGTCTGGGGATGTCCGCAGCTCCTCCACGTCAGCGAGGGGCTCGCGATCGGTCTCCCGGAAGTAGATGACGTTCTTCTGCGCGACCTCGCTTACAGGATCGGCTGCGACATTCAACGACCCGTTGCGCAACCGGGTGACGTTGCCCTTCGGCTTCCCATAGGCCAGCAGCAGGTCGAAGATGAACTCGCGGTCGTACGTCTCGCGCCGGGCCAGGGGAGCGACCCGTTCCTCGACTGCCTTTAGGTTCAATCTAGCCACGAACGCTACCTCTCGCAGGTCACATAGGTTCGGCTGTCAGCTGCCGACGGTGTCCTGATCATTCCATCTGCGCGACGTGGTAACGCAGTTAGCCCTGTGGGTCGGTGATGTTCCAATCCGTACGCCGGAGGTCGTAGCTCTGCACGCGGAAGTGCTGCGGGCGAAGTCTGCCGGTCCGTGTTCATCGTGGACAGGATCGGGCCGCACTTCGATGGTGACGGTCCCGGAATTGGGCCACTGTCGTGTCGTGAATGTCTTTGACTGCGGGCATCATTACTGGATGTCCAGCAGAAGCCGTTCCCGGAAGAAGAAGGCCAGCAACGACGCCGCGGAGTCCCTGCCGTTGGCTCCTGAGCTGTTCTCCGAACTGAACGCCACCTTCTACAGCGGCGATCCGGCCGAGTTCCTGAGGATGCGGATCGAGTCGCTGTCGCTGATGGCGCTCCCGACCGAGCAGGTCGCGGCGATGCTGGCCACACCGCGCAGGATCGGATCGCTCGGTGTCGACCCCGTAGGGGCGCCCGCCGACGACGTGCGCGAACGCTACATCGCCACTGAGGCGGTGATGATCTTTCACCACGCCGCCGAGATGTTCTTGCGCATGTTCTACGCCCACGTCGAGAAGCCGGACTGCCCGTGGCTGGGCATGTCCTCCTCGACGAACTTCGCTGAGTTCAAATCCAAGGTCGCCAAAAGCCTGGAGAGTGGGTTCGACGAGGCCGACATAGCTCGGGTATTCCTCGGGGGCACTGACCCGCGCGACGCGTCCATCCGCGCCACCGACGAGGAGTTCGCCGCGTGCGTCGACGGGATCAATCTGCTGCTCGGATACAGCGCGACGCAGTTCCTGGATGAGTCATTCCTCTACAACGCGGCGAAGCACGGGCTGACGACAGTTCGGGTCGACACCGGCGCGATGACCCTAACGAGTGCCGACGGCGACACGGTGCGCCTGCACGACGGTAGCCTGCTCATCTACATGCACGGCCCGTCCGCTCCCGGCGTCACGGACGGCCCGAAGCACCACATCAGCATGACCGGCTCCCTCCCAGACCAGGACCTTGCCGTGGCGACCATGATCTACCACGCGATCGCAGATCTGTGGGCGGTGGCCAGGCGTCGCTACACCGCGCAGTCGGGGAAATTGATCCTCTTCGACCGCACTGCAGTGCAGAGCTGCATCTCCGGCCCCGTCCGCGCATCGGGCAACATCGCCCGCACCACGGTGATCGAGCTGACGAAGAAGCGCCCCGACGGCACTCTCACGGGCATCAGCCTTAATCTGCGCGTCATCCGTACCGCTGCCGTCGAGGAGGGTGAGCGGTCCCCGATGCGCACCGTGGAGCTGCCGGTCCGACAGCGCGACCGGCACGTCATCAATCCCTCCCGCAGGTGGCTGCTGCCGTTCTCACCCAAGGGCTCCTCGCGCGTCTAGGGCTTCAACGGCTGGCTCCGGCACTACGAGGACCCGCACAGGATCTCGGTGCGGGGGTCTCGTGGTGGGAATAGCATTCAATGCTGTGCCGCACGACACGAACGCCCGGGCTGTCGTCGGCGGCGTCGTCTCCGCCGGGCTGGTATTCGACCTCTCTGAGGACAGGAGCCGGGCCAAGGTCCGGACGCTCACCCCTGCCAGCGAGCCGATCGTGACTTTTGGCCCGGTCACCAAGCGCACCGCTGCACGGTTCGCCGCGGCCGACCCGGCGAGTGCTCCAGCGTCTTCCGCGTATGGGCGAACAAGGGCAAGCTCGACGTCTATGCGGCCATTCGGACCTGGAAGGACCTCGCGAAGTTCTCGTTCCACCAGAGCGGCCGCTACATCTTCCATCTGTCAACCGTCGATCACCCCGGAGCCCAGTGGGTCCGGCGCCCTGATCCGGGAAACAGGCGCATCGACGCCTGGGACCGCCCTAAGCCATTCGTGCCCGGCTGGACCCACCTCATCACCGTCATGGTGCCGACCGAGGACGTGAGGCCGTCGCCAACCTCGGGGTGGGAGGATCACGGAAGGGTCCGCTGGATCACCCGGCCCGAACGGACCGACACCGTGACCGAGTTTCGAGTGTCCATCGGCGATCCGGGGGCGCCGCTGATTGACGCGGGGCCCGCTGGCTACTTCTTGGACGCGGGGATCGTCGACGGTTTCGTGCTTGCGAACGGACAGCTGGTGCTGATCACCATGCACGTGACCCACCTCGACTCCATCGGTCGCAAGCTGCTGACGGAACTTCGTGAGCGACTGGCCGCCCAGGCACGGGCAGAAGGCTTCGACCTCGACCCGGCCCGGGGCCCTCGATTTGCCGACCACAACGTGCAAGCAGACGGCCGACACGCCTTGTGGGACATCGGTCCGACTTAGCCGTGAATCGCCACGATCGTCGTGCCCTCGCCGGCCTCATCGTCGTAGAGGTGCCAGTCGTCGAACGCGCCGTCGACGCGTAGTCGTGCGCCCCGCCCTCGCCGTGGATCGTCGAGCATCTCCTGCACCCTGTACCTAGTCGGGCTCTCTCCTTCGAATGTAACCTCAACGACGGTCCCGGCACTCGCCAGGCTGATCCGATCTAGTGGCGTCCGTTTCGGCATGGACTCGAATCCTACCCACCGGAGTGCTCTCGCTTCCGCACGCACCGAGTACCGAAGGAAGCTCAGCGCCGGCGATCTCCACTGACGACACTGATGCGGTGTCCGGAAGCCGGTGGTCGTGCGGACGCGGGGCGGACGCCGCGACGGCGCACCGAATGCCGAGGTCGCCGATTCCCGAAAGGCCCGCCCGATTAAAAGCCCGGTGAAGGCATGGAAACCGCTACACTGTTCTCATGAAGATCGGATACGCGCGGGTCAGCACCGCCCAACAGGACCTCACCGCGCAGATCAACGGGCTACAGGCCCTCGGCGTCGACGCAGACGACATCTACACCGACCACGGGCTCACCGGCACCAACCGTGACCGGCCGGAACTGGACGCCGCAATCCGCGCGGCCCGCACGGGCGACACCCTGGTGGTCACCAAGCTCGATCGGCTGGCCCGCAGCATCCGCGATGCCCACGAGATCGCCGACGAGCTGGCCGGCAAGGGCGTCGTGCTGGCGATCGGCAACAGCGCCTACGACCCGACCGACCCGTTCGGCAAGCTGATGTTCAACACCTTGGCGATGATCGCCGAGTTCGAGAGCGACCTGATCCGCATGCGGACCCGCGAGGGCATGCAGGTTGCCAAGGCCAAGGGCAGGCTGCGCGGGAAGGCCCCCAAGCTCTCGCCGAACCAGGAGAAGCGACTCGTTGCCCTCTACCGGTCAGGTGAGCACACCACAGCCGAGCTGGCCGCGGACTTCGGCGTGGCCCGCTCCACCGTCTACCGCGCCGTCGAACGCGCTGGCGCGACCTCGTGAGCGACGCTCCGGAGGGCAGCGCGCCCGGCGAACAGCCCGACGAGGATGCCATCGAGCTGACCCCTGAGCAGAAGGCTGCGATACTGCGCGCCTTCGACACGCCGGAGATGCGGGCGAGGCTGGCGGGGATCGCACAGGCCAGCTCCTGGGTCTCCGGCATCTCCGACGACGTGCGACGTAAGTTGATTTCAGGAGTCGCCCTGCCCCTCGCCGACTTTCAGACGCGGATGACCGCAGGCATCGACACCACCAAGCTGATGGCGTCACTGCAGCCTCAGATGGGGCGCCTCACGGAAAGCCTCGCCAACGCCTCGGCCGCCAACGACGCGCTCGCGGCTCAGATGCACAGCCAGTTCGGGGCGATCAACAGCGACATCTTCAAGACCATCGCAATCAGCCAGCCCGGCCTGAACAGGATCGCGGCCGAGCTGACCAGGAACATCCAGGCCACCAGTGCCCTCGGCACCGCGATGGAGGCGTTCGCGGCGCGCCAGACGTCCTGGTTGCAGGACTTCGCCGTCGATTTCCAGCGCCTCCGGCGAATCTTCTACCCGCCCAACCTGCGCGAGGCGGACGGAATCACCTTCGAGTTGGTCCAGCAGGTGGTCATGGTCGACGGCATCGCGCTCTACGGAGTGCCGAGGAAGTCGGTCGCGCAGGCGCTGCTGCACGCCGACGGGGTCGCCAAGCGCCGCGAGATCCTCGGGCGCCGCTGGAAGCAGATCTCCGCGGACTGCCGCGACGTCGTCGAATCGCTCGATGACGAGCTCAAGGGCTACGCATGGACCGCGGAGTGCGCCCTGGACGCGCTCGATGCCGGCCACGTGGAGGCGGCGCAAGCGCTGGCCGCGACCCTGGTCGACTCGCTGCTACGCGACTCGCTCGATGACCGCCACAAGTACATGCCCGACGTCAAGGGCAAGCGGACCACGTCCGAGTACGACAAGCTCAGCGCCCGGCAGTTCATCGCGTTCGCCCCCATCTGGCAGGCGTACCAGCAGTACCGCACCGAGAACGACGATCCGGTGCCGACCGTGTTCAGTCGCCATGCGAGCGCACACAGCGTCTCACGGCGACAGTTCAACCGGCGCAACGCTGTTCAGGGGATCATGCTGGCCTGCGGGCTGCTCTACCACCTGGACGAGCAGATCGCGGCCGCTGCGGCGTAGGCGCACGGCAACGACCCACGGCGGTTGTCGGTATCACTGATTATCGCCATACGATCTGGCCAACGGACGTCGCGTCCGAGTGCAGCGCTCCCTAGCGGAAGTCGTAATCCTCGTCTTTGCCGCTGGATACCCAGATGTTCTCAGCGTCAGATTCGCTGATGTACTCGCTGGCTGGACCGTCATCGCCGTCATAATGGTCTTCGCCGATTGTGCACCGGCATTCTTCGGCCCAAGCGTCGTCCGAGCCATCGCCCACCCGAGTCAGTTTGGAGTGTTTGGGTCCAGTCGGCATGTCCCAGAGACTACTCGGACACGGTGCCCCCAAAGCAGCGCGGTGCCGACGTAGCCGGCTACCGAATGCCTCCTCGAACACCGATTCGAGGAGGCTCTCCCACGCCCACGCCCAAGACGACACCGGCCGCCGAACTGTTGATCGCGCTCGCCGAGCTGGTCCACTCCGACAATTCGCGGCGCCGTGCTCAACGCTCTGGCTGCCTACCTGATCCCCGCACCGATGGGTGCGGGGATCAGGCGGTCCTTGTCAGCGAGTGATGAGCTGGCCCAGCGTCGCGCCGCGGCGGTCGCTGATTAGGTAGTCGCCGGAGTCGTCGGAGACGCTTGTGAGAACGAGCTGGTGCCCGGAGAGGGTCACGCGGTAGCCGTCGCCGGTCGGTATGAGCTTGCCTGTCATGCCCGCGACGTCGAGGATGTTGTCTCGCACGGTGGCCGGCGCCGACAGCGGTGGCAGCCCCCACATGGTTGTCTCTAAGGGCGGGTACACCTGGGCGGTGTATGTGCCGTCGGGGACAGCCGCCGATGCGGCGCCGGCCATGCTGGTAGCGGTGGCGACGGCCAAGGTGACTCCGAAGAGGGTCTTGGTGACGCTCTGCTTGGTGTTCATGGTGTCCTCCTTGTGTTGTGTTGCAACAAATTCGGGTTACTTGGAAGGGGTGTATTCCAGGACGGTCTTCAGAAGCCGGTCGCCGGTGACGATCCAGACGGTCGTCGGCTCGACGCCGTCGCCTTTGAGGGCGCTGACCTGGACGAGATCGGTCTGCATCTCTCGGGTCTGGTCCGGGATGCCGTCGCCGACTATGCGGTAGACGCCGCCGTCGACGCTGGGACAGGCTGTCGCGGCCTCGGAGTCCTCGCCTGAGTCTTCGGCTTCGGCCTCTCCGACCACGGTGAGCGTGGGCATGGTGTCGACGGTGACCGCCCACCACTTCGCGTCGTCACCTCTTGCGCGACGATCGTGGTGGACGACGCTAAGGCTGCGGTCACGCAGCTGGCGAACCGAGAGGGTCCTGGCCGAGGATGTCGATGCCGCTGCACGCTCGACGAGCACCGGTGGAAGAGCCACCGACTCCAGGACTCTCAGCTGCGCGACCGGCGTGTCGTCGCCCCGGATCCAGCGCGCCCGCTTCAGGTCGCTCGTGCCGCAGGCGACGAGACCCGGGCGCGTCCGCCCCTGCACCCGGTCTGTGATGTCGCGCGTAGCCGTCGTGACGACGCTGCTCGCGGCGGCTGTCGCGTCCTCGAGCGTGTCGGCCTCCCCGAGCTTTGACAGCGCGAAGACCACCGCGGCACCGGCCACGAGGACCACGACCAGCACCCCCGCGATCAGCCCCCTCGGCACTCTCGACCTGTGGGGAGCCTCGACGGCCTCCTCGACGATCTCGACGTCTGCGCCCAAGGCGGCGACCTCATCCGGCGTCAGCTCCCGCCCCGACTCGTCGAAATAGCCAGTGCGGTCATTCATCTCGTCCCTCCGCGTCTGCCGTCACTACCCTTCGAACCACGCGCCGAGGCGGCGTGGAGGTGGGCACCTGCCCATGTACTGGTGCGGGCGCGGCCTCCTGGATGAGAGGGGCGGCCGATGTCGCGGCAGCCGGTGCGGGAGGCGGCGCCAGCCGGGTCGCCGGCTCGGTAGGCGCCGATGTCGCGGCAGCCGGTGCGGGAGGCGGCGCCAGCCGGGTCGCCGGCTCGGTAGGCGTGGTGACTACGCCCTTGCGCTTGAGCGACGAGAGGATCGACGGCAGCAAGCTTGGGAAAACGACGATCGCGCCGACGATTGCGGCGAAACCGCCAGCGATCCATAGGTTTTGGAAGACGGAGAACGCCGCGCTGACTGCGGTCCGCAGCAGCAGGAAGGCCAGCGCATAGGCGATGGCGATGAGTGTGAGCGCCGGCATTGAGGTGCCGGCGAGCCATCGCTGATACTCGCCGCTGACCTGAGCGATCATGCCCCGCGTGGCGGCGGAGTCCTCACCGCCACTGGTGCTCGGCAGTCGGACGAGCCCCCGCCGGTACATCAGCTTCGCCACCATCACGATCATCAGCGTCATGCCGGTGGCGGCGATCTCGGCGTGCTGGCCCTGGGCCACCGACCAGGCCACCGCACCCGCTCCACCGAACAGTAGGACTGTGGCCACAATCCGCAGGATCTCACCAGTCCCGGTCTGCACGTTGACGGTGATCCGCTCCTCGCTCATCGTCGACCTCCTCGAGGTCGATCAGCGAGGGAGGGGACCGCGATGGCGGCGATGAGCGCTACGGTGGCCGCGCCGGCGGCCCACCGCCACGCACCGCCCAGCCCGATCCCGGCGACGATGACGGTGATGCCTGCGACCGCCGCAACGACGACGAGTGCGGTGATCCAGCGCCCCTGGGGTGCAGTCGATTCCGTCCGACGCCGGTCCTCGATCGGCGTCGTCAGCGGTAGCGGCGGCGGGTCGATCATTGGTCGGTCTCCTGTCGGGTGCGGTGATGGTCGGGTGGTGGGGGGCTCGCCGGTCATCGCAGAGCCTGCCAGTCTGTGTCGTCGAGCAGGTCGTCGTCGGATGACACTTCGTCGTAGATCGCGCCGAGGTCGGCCTCGCGCTGGGCGCTCGCCTCCCACTTCTCGTAGGCGCTCAGCTCTTGGGTCCGGTCGGGGTCCTCACCCTGCTGCGGCTCGCCCTTCCACGGGTCGAGTGCGAGCTTGTCGGCTTCGCTCACCTCGCGGAAGGTGCCGTCGCGGTTCCTGATTGGTGCGCCGACGGCCCTGGCGGGGACGCCGCGCCAGCCCCACAAGGGGATCAGCGACGCGACCGTCAGCGCGGCGATGACCAGCTGCCAGCCGGCCAGGGCCCACCACGGCCCGGCGGTGAGCGCCGTGAGAGGCCAGTGCCGATCGAAGTGTGGTATCGGCCGAAAGCCGATGCCGCACAGGGCGAGCGCCAGGGCCAGTGCCATGCCCACGGCGGCCCACGGCCAGGCCCACAGCCGCCCTATCGACGGGGACGTCCGCCACATCAGCCGGTAGATGCCGTGGCCGACCAGCAGGCCCAGGCCTGCGAAGATCGCTACGGCGGTCGCGGCCAGCACCCATCGCGGTCGGTGGTGGCGCGACCCGTCGGTGTCGCGGGTCAGCCGGTGCCACAGGGCCGGCGAGACCTCGTCCTGCACGGCGGTCGCCGTGATACCCGAGCCCGCGCGCTCGCTTCGTCGAGCGCTGCGTTCGAGGATCTCCGCGCGCCGGCGCATCGTCGCTGAGATGGCACCGCCGTGGGCGCTGGAGTGGCCGATCAGCCAGGCCGCTCGGTGCCGCTCCCAGCGCTGCACCGCAGCGCTCATTGCCGCACCGGCTCGGTGACGGCGCTCGACGCCGGCCCGCAGTCCTGCTCCCCGCCGCTAGTGGCGCCGCCGGCACCGAAGGCGAGGCCGGCGAGGAAGATCGCCAAGGCACCGACCCACAACCACATCCAGCGGCTAGTCAGCAATCGCTTTGAGAAGTCACTCATACCGGCGGGTCCCCTTCTGTGAGCTCGACGGCCAGATCGGGCCGGTCAACGTGATGAGCGAGGATGTCAGACACCAGCTGGCTCATGGAGCTGACGCCCAGGCGGCGTCGTCGGTCCTCCAAGACGGCGCGTACCTCATTGGGGACCCGGCTGGTCACGGGGGTCCGCGCCCCCTTGCTGGCCATACCCATCCAAAGGCCCACCCTCTCCGTTTAATGATGCAGCATCAGAATGCACGAAAAAAATGGATTCGCAACACCTCAATGCGGGGTTCTCGCGTCGTGACGTCACCAAATAGAATGCCGTGACGTGCGTATTTACTGACTGCTGACGTCACGAAAAGTGTTTGTCAATATGCAAGGCGCGCAGTTGATTCAAGCTGTGGCACCGTGACCAGTGCTGTCTATTCAAGCATTGCTTGTAATACCAGTAATGCCGGTATTAATGGTGATAGTGGTGCGACTGTCGCCGTCCATGGCTACGATCACAAACGCTATACGGACGGCGTCGAGCGGAGTATTGATGACGGGGATCACCGACCAGCCCTACGCGGGCCTGCTCGACGTCCCGCGCGGTGCGGACGGGAGGGCCGGAGTCGTCACCGAAGACGCCAATTACGGTAGGGCCGATGGCGATGTCGCCATGACTGCTCCGCATCTCATGGTCGTCGGCAAGACGGGCTCCGGTAAGAGCCGGACCGTCCTGGCGCCCAACGCCGCGCGTTGGGGGCCGCGCGCACTGGTCGTCATGTCGTCGAAGGGCGATCTCTCCGAGCTGACGATCCGACGTCGCGCCCAGTACGGTGCCCAGTACGTCATGGACCTAAGCGGCGAGATTCGCGGCGGCCAGATCGAGGGTGTGGACCTCACTCCGGTGCGGATTGATCCGTGCGCGTGGATTGAGACCGATGACGAGGCTATGGAGATGGCGAGCCTGCTGATGCAGATCGGCGATGTTGGGGCCGGCGGTGACGGCCAGGGCTCGGGTGACGCGGCCTTCTGGAAGAGCCTGGCGCGCAGGCGATTGGCGTGTCTGCTGCGCGCCGGCGGCTTCTACCGCGACCCCGACACCGGCGAGGAGATGTGGGGCGGTGGCATTGTCTGGGCGCTCGAAGCCGCCGACAACGTGGGGCCGTCGGCGGCCGACGGCGGCGGACGAGGCTTGACACAGGAGGGACTCGACGACATAGGCGACGAGACCAGCGCGGACGACGAGGACGAGCCGCTCGACATGAGCACACCGCACTGGGGTGCGGCCTACCTGCGTGCGCTGTCCGTCGGCTCGCGCCACGCCGAGTCGCTCAAGACCGCCCGCACTATGGATGAGCGGCAGCGCGACTCAATTGGCATCAATTGCCAAGTGGCCCTGGGTGCTTGGGCGATGGACAGCACAGCCTCACCCGACGCGAAAGTGTTCAGCCCAGCCATGCTGGCGACCGGCGCCACCCTGCACATCGTCGCCGGTATGGACGGCGCGGCCCCGACCGTCGTGAGCACGTTGCTCATCGAGATCGTCAAATACTGGCGCAAGAGGGTCGGGACACTCGCACCAGTGATGTTCGTTCTGGATGAGTTCGTCAACGGTGCCCAGGTGCCTGCCAGGTACCTGAACCGGTGGATCAGTGAGGGGCGCGGCCTGGGCATCCGGCTGGTCCTGGGCCTGCAGAGCACCAAGCAGCTCACTCGGCTGTGGGGAGCGCCCGCGGCCGACGAGCTGCGCGCGATCATGCCGGCGGCGCTGATCCTGCCCGGCGCGGGGGAGACCGAGATGCTCAAGTCCGCCGCGGAGAGCACGCCGCCCGAGGAGCGCGTGGTGACCACCCTCGACGCCGGTGGGAAGGCCAGCCAGTCCAGACAGATGGTGCAGCCCACGATGGGCGAGCTGCTGCCGCCGCCGCGCTCGCGTACGGATCCGCGGATCTCCTACGGCCGCCTGCTGCTCGGTGGTCAGGCCGGCGTCCGGGTGCGGTTGCTCGACATCAGCGGCACCGACCTGGCCTAAAGCTCTGACCTACGCCCTACATCGATTGGGTCTGGATCTGCTTCCGCTGCCGGCCCAGGTCCGCGGCGGTTTGTCCGGTCTGTTGGAACGACTTCTGGGCGGCGACCATCTCCTGCCGGGTCGGCGTCCGGCCAGGCTGGGGCACCTTCTGCCCGGCGTCTCGCGCCCTGGCCTCGGCGGCCTCTCGCCGCTGGGCCTGGGCCGCCTTCCGCTGACGCTGGGCGGCCCTGAACTCGGGGCTGGCCAGCACGTTCTTGCCGAACTGCTTGGCCACCTCGTCCTGCCCGCCCGGCTGCTCAAGCATCCGGCGGATCTCGGCCGTCCTGGCCTCGCGCTCTTCCTGCTGCCGTCGCTCAGCCGCGTCTTCACTCATCGTCACTTCCACTCTTTCTCCTCGAGGCGCACTCCTGTCCGGAGCCAGTGAGCGATGGCCCGCCATTCGCGGGCCCTGTGCCGCAGGGTGGCGGCCTCACGGCGGTAGCCGTCGGCGACGTCGAGGCTGCGCATATGCATCAGTGTGCCGCCACCATAAAGGCGCGGGCCGTCCTCGTAGCGCTCGGTGGCGTGGCGCTCCAGGAGCGCAGCTTCGGCGTCGAGGCCGGCGGCCTCGGCGACCGCGGCCCGGGCGGTCTGCTCGTCCTTCGTGCTCGGTGTGTACGTCACAGCCCGAAACCCCTGTCCTGACTCGATCGCGCGTTCTGCCGCTCAGCCTGGGCGGCGAGATTCTGCCTGGCCTGGCGTCCGGCCCGACGCGCCTGGCCGACAGTGACGTCAGCGCCGCGGCCCGGGCCGGACGCGACATCGGTCTTCATCTGCTCCCAGGCAGTGGTGATCGCCGGCTTGCCGTCGGCCCCGGTCACTGCATGCGGTGTACCGTCCGGGTCGTAGGCGACCTGCCGGACCCGATACCGCGTCAGCGCGACCCGCGCCTTCACCGTGTAGTCATCGAGCACGCGCTCGGTGGCCTCCTCGGGAGTCAGGCCGGAGATCTCGCGCAGCTGCTCGGCGGCCGCTCGACGATCCCTGCGCGCCGCCTCCAGCTCGTCGGTGACCTCCTCACGCCCGTCGGCGCGACCCTGCTCGAAGCCCTCGACACGAGACGCAGTGACGAGGGCGGGCTTCTCGTCGCGCTCCCAGGCCGCCCGACCGTGCTGCCGTCCGGCGGCCTGGGCTTCGGCGATCACCTGCGGTCGCATCGACTCCCACTCGGTACGGACAGCCGCGGCCTCGTCTGCGCGGGCCTGACGACGGATCGCCGTCGCCTCATCCTGCGCCGACCGGATCGTCGCAGCGGCGCGGGCTTCGGTCCGGGCGACAGCGGCCTCGCGGGACTCGACCTCGTGTACACGGGCTACCAGGGCGTGGTCGACGTCGACGACCAGAGGTCCGGCGCCCGCGTCGACCGCGGCGGTGACCCGCCCGTCGGTCTCGCGGGTCAGCGTGACGCCCTCGACGCCCTCGACGGCCTCGGCGGTGGCCAGGGCCTGCGCGGCCCTGCCTTCGTAGGTGCCGCCGGTCTGGCGGACGTGCGCGGCGTAGGAGCCCTCGCCCTGCTGCCACGGCGGCCTGCCGTCCTCGGTGAGGTACCGGGGTCTGGGTCTGTCCGGCACGACGGTGCTCGTCGGCACCACCAGCGTCGGCTCCGGCGCTGCGAGCGTCTCACCGCGGGCCAGGGTCGCGGCGTTTGCCGCGCAGCGGGACTCGACCTCGGCCCGGGTGAACTCCGGGCCGATGCCGGTCTTACCGCGGGCGCGGGCCTTGCGCTCGAGGCCGTCGTCACCCACCCACGAGTACGAGACGCCGGCCGTGCCCCGGACCCGCACGTCTACAGCCGACGACTGGCAGCGGGCGACGTAGTCGTCCCAGCCGGTGGCTTGGGACGCGGCGACGCGCAGCTTCACCCGCACCTCGTCATAGGTCGAGTAGCCGCGCTCGGCGCGCTGCGCGAGGTCCTGCTTGGACGCCGACCCGTCGGCGAAGCGGCGACACTCCTCGACGAAAGCCGCATTGTCGTACTTCCACTCGCGCATCACCACGTCATCAGTGACCCGGCGGAGGCGAAATATGTTCTTGAGGTCACCGTCGATCGCGCGGCCGGCTGCGTAAGTCTTCGCCTTGTCGGTGCCTTTCGCGTCGGTCCACCGGAGGGTGACCGGCTCCTCGGCGACATTGGCCACGACGATGTGGCTGTGCCAATGACCCTCGACCCACGCCCGGTCGTCGCCTCCCTCCCATCGCCCGTTGTCGCGCTGCGTGACGATCTTGACCTGCCGCCCCGGCCAGGCCTCCGCTGCCCACGCCCGCGCGAGTCCGTGCGCGACCGCGCCCATGTCGTCGTCGGCCGGGTCCAGCTCCGCGTGGCTGTGGCTTAGCACGTACGAGTACGCGTCGATCTCCAGGTCGCTCTTGCCGTAGGCCAGCCGTGTGCGCAGCACGTCGCCGACGAAGGTCTCCGGCGCGCAGTCACCGACGGTGCTCATGTACTCGACGCGCGCCGAAGGACCGCCGGGACGGTCCTGGTCGTGCGCGGCCGCCGACGAGATGTAGGTGTCGAAGCCCTTGAGGAAGGGCAGCGACGAGCCGCTCAACGTCGTCACCGGTCACCGCCGACCAGGGATTCGACGGCGGCGGTCAGTCGCGCCAGCTCGGTCCGGTTCGCGGCCAGCTCGGCCCGGTAGGCGGCCAGCTCGTCGGCGATCGCCACCGGCAGCTCGCGATAGCCGTTCACAAACCGGACAAGCTGGTTGAGGTTGCTTCCCTGCCTCGTCAGCTCCACCGACTGCGCGCTCACCGCGTCGGCCACCGCTCGCAGCTCGGCCTTGAGCTGCTTACGAAGCTCGCGGCGCACCAGCGACTCCACGCCCGCAGTCTTTCGCTGCACGTACGCATCGACCGCCGCCTGGACGAGATCGGTCAGCGACCGCCCCTCCAGCTCGGCGCGGCGCTCCAGTACCGCCCGGGTGCCCGGGCGTGGCCGCCACCCGATCAGCTTCTCCAGCGGCGCCTTCGCCGCCGCCTCCTTGCGGACGGTGCGGGGCTTGCCCGCGCGCGCGTCGAAGCGGGGCTCGATCCGCGCGGCCGCGCGGCACCAGGTCGCTGCACGCTTCGCGGAGATCCCGACCTCCTCGGCTATCGCCTCGTACGTCTGGCCGGCGGCTCGCCGCGCAAGCGCGTCGGCCACCTCGGCATGCGACGGCTCCGGGCCCCGGGGGCCCTTCACCGCCGCGACTCCGGCGGCCAGCACGGCGTAGTCGAGCGGGCTATCGCCCGCCGACTCCGCCGCGCCGACCCCCTGCGTCATAGGGGTCACCCTATACCTTGTGCAGCCGCTAGCGCGGCTGATGTCGCAACCCCAGCGAGCTTCCCCGCCGTTAAACAGTCGGCGCTTCGCGCCTGCTGTTTACCGCCCTCGCTTCGCTCGGGTTCGCGGGGCTCGCCAGGGGCCGCTGCGCGCCCCCGGACCCCCAGCCGCCGCGCCGGGGACTACCCGCTGCGGATTTGGACGCGGCACCCACGCCGGGCGGCCGACCCGGCCGCCAGCGCCGGGTGGGGCCGACGTGCCCCGCCCTGGCGGGCGGAAATGCATGGTCTGCCGTTGGTGCCGTCCCCGACTTGCCTCCGTGGGTCAGGTGCGCCCCGTCACTCCGCGCACGGGGTGACCGGCTGTGGTCCGGTGGGGCACGTGCGATATATCGAGGTATGAGCATGCACCCGGAGTCCGAGAAGGACACGAGCGAGGACCGCGACGACCAGGCCGAAAAGCGAGTCTTGGACGCGGCTGAGCAGGTGGCGTCGTGGTCGGCAGAACTGAACCGCCGCTTGTCGGACACTTAAGTGACGCCACTACCGTCCCTTCAGTGACGGTACTACCGCGCGGGTCACCTTACTGACGCTTCAAGGGGCACCTTTACCGACCCTTTAAGTGACGGTACAGCCGCACAGGTGTCGTCAACGTCTCGTCAGAGACGTTATTAACGTGTCGTCACAGACGTTAATAACGTCTGTGAAGTGCGCGCGCGGGTCTACGCCGATTCCCAGGTCGCGGCGGTGAGAATGTCGACGACCTGCTCGATGTCGTGCTCGGTGCCCGCGCCGCCGGTCAGCCATTGCACGATCGACACCGGCCGCCCCTCCACGGTCAGGGCCGGTTGCGGCGTGGTGAGCAGCGCCTGCACGGTGAGCGGGTGCAGGTCTTTGGCCACCAGCGGCATCACTCTCTCCAGATGGGGTACCGCACCCGTGTCGGTGAACTGGGCTGGGGGTAGAAGTCGGCGCGGACCTGCACTGAAGGCCCACAGCGTCCCTTCCCCGAGTCGTTGACGGACCCTGGCGGTACTCACCCCGAGACGCTCGGCCGCGTCGGTCACTGACAGGGAGCGCGACACCAGGTCCTGCATGCGGATGTCTCGGTTCAGCCGCGCGGCCGCCACCGCTTCGGGATCAGTAACGAACTCGGCGTCGCCCAGCAGCACGGCGTCGTATTGGGATAAGGGCATCGGCGCGATTCAGGACTCGATCGAGGAGGGCGGTGGCGTCACACAGCGAAGCCTAGGCGTCGTACCGACCACGCGGGGCCGATCGGAGTGTCGAACCCAAGGCCGCGCGCGGCGGCGCTCGAGGTCGAGGACCACACTGGAAGCCGAGACACCAAGGAGGGCCAGGGATGACCAACACCCAGCGCCGACCGTGCCCGGAGGTCGCCGCGGCCGCGGCCCGCGCAGCCATCGAGCTCCGCGAGTACGACGGCCGCGAGGTCCCGGACTGGCTCTATGCAGTCGCCGCAGGAGGCCCAGGGATGACCAACACAGAAAAGCGGCCGCGCCCGGAGGTCGCCGCGGCCGCGGCCCGCGCAGCCATCGAGATCCGCGAGTACGACGGGCGTGAGGTCCCGGACTGGCTCCGCGCAGTCGCCGCAGGCGAAGACGTCACGCCACCTACGGACTGACCGATCGCGCGGGGGTGCTTCCGACCAACCCCCATACCTGCAGGGTGGTCGAGGAGCGAGGTCTCGGTAGAGCTGCTGCGGGTACCCCCGCAGGGGAACCGTGTATTGCCTATGGTGTGAGCCCCCTACTCGGGGAGCAGCCCCGCGCTGCGGAGTGCGGCCAAATGCCGGCCCACCGTGGCCCGCGAGAGACCAGTATCGGCCATGATCTCGGCACGGGTCGGCACCGTCCCGAGCTCGTCGTACTGCTGGCCGATGAGCGCGAGAATCCGCGCGCGGGTGGTCTGGCCGTGCAGACGCTTCCTGCGGTGCGTACGTGCCATCGCCTCGAGTCGGCCCCGTGCGTAATCGCTGTCGCGGTCGGCCCAGCGCTGAGCTGCTCTCTGGCCACCTCTGCGGCCAAGGGTGGCCAGCGCCTTGCGCTCGCGGCTGGTGGCTCGGCCGGTCTCGCCTGGGCCGCCTCCGGCCGACCTAGACGGGCGGCCGGCCACGACGTAGGTGCGCACGCGGCGCGCCATGGTCAGGCGATCGCGCATCGGCGGAAGTTCTTCGACGCGACCGTCGGCACCGACGAGGTGGGCGATAGCGTAGGCGCGCTCGTAGGCGTCGATGATCTTTGCATCACTCATTCGCTGGCCTGCCTCTCGGAGGCGATGTGCTTCGGCGAGGGCGTGGCGGAATGCGGTCTCGTCGCGGGCGGCGCGGCCTGGGGCGGTCCAGAGCACCCTCACGCCGTTGACACGGTCGCCGTCCATCGCGGCCGCGTCGGGAAGCTCCGCGGCCAGCTCGTCGGCCACCGCCTTGAACGTTGCCGCCTCGGCGCGACGTGCCTGGACCGCTTCCAGCAGCTCGCGGCCGCTGCCATATGTCTGCGCCCCCCGGGTGCGTGGGGTCGACCTGGCCGCTTCGCCGGTCATAGCCCTGCCCTTCTCGATCAGCTCACCGAGCCGGTCCACACGGTGATGCTGGCAATGCCAACGGTAGGCCGTGGGGTCACTACCGGTGTAGAACGGCGACCGGGACAGCGCGTGCGCGAAGGCGGGGTCGCCGCCGACTGCGTCGCCGATGACGGTCGTGGTGGCCTTGAGCAGGCGCGTATTCGGCGAGTCGCCGTCCTGCCCGGCGTACACCGGGTCGATCAGCCAGATGAACTGCGCTTTTCCGCTTAGTGGATTGACTCCGATCCACGCCGGTCCCGCACCAGCTCCGGTCATCTGCGCAATGGTCCGGTAGACCTCAGGGCAGAGGTTCTCGACCTGTCCGCCGGCGCTCCCTCGGCGGTCGACGTCGACGACGACGACGGCGGCGCGCTGTGGGTGGGTCAGCGCGACGTACTGGCACCTGCTGAGGGCAGTGCTGCCGATCCGGTGCAGGCGGGGTCGGCTTTCTCCGGTCGACGTCGTCTGCCACGCCCGCGCGAAATCACGGTCGGGGCACCCCTGCAGGGTGCTGCGCGCCAGGTGCGCCGCCAGGACCGCCCGATCCTCGTCGCCGGCTCCCAGCGACACCAGACCTAGGGGCCGCGCGCCCAGGGTCTCGACGAGCAGGTCGAGGGCGCGCGCATGGTCGGGTCGGGTAGTGGCGCTGGCGCTGTCTAAGACCCCGGGGTCGGCGACTCCGGGGTCTTGTCGCCCGCTCATCAGGCGCTAGCAAAAGGTGCGGCTTCGACGGAGCCTCGCGCCTTGACCTGCGCGATCCACGCCTCGACGTAGCGGCGGCCGAGAGCGGACGTCCGGGACTGCCGGTAGACGCCCTCGAGGAGGTCGTCTGACGCGGGCGGCCACAGCGGCAGCCACAACCGCCGGAATTCGCTTGTCCAGGCATCATCGCGGGAGTGGCCGCTGCCGACTCTTGTACCCCCGAAGTCGGTGACTCCGGGGGCTTGTCGTTCGCCCATCAGGCGTCGATGACCGAGTAGTCGATGTACAGCGGGTGCGGCCAGCCGTATGCCTCGCACGCTGCGGCAGCCGAGGTCCAGCCAAGCTCCCGCAGGAGATCGCTGTCGCCGAGGAGCGCGGCTACCGCGGCCTTTTCGCCGATGGACCAAGCATCGAACCCGGAGCCGACGCGGCCGTGGTCGCGGTATGCCCGGACCTTGTCGCGACATCGGGGCGTCGACAGGTATGCGCTCACTGGGCACCGACCGTCTGCCGCTGCTTCAGCTGGTCGACGAACGCGGCGCCTAGTGTCCGGATTTGCTTGTCGCTCAGCGGGGGAGCGGAGGCAACGATCCGGGCTACTGCGGCCTCGACATCCTCACAGCTGGGCTCGACCGCTCGCTCGACGACGAGGCTGTCGAGGTCGTATTTGCGGACCCGCCACCGCTTGCCGACTTTCTCGGCAGTGGCCAGGCGACCTTCGGCGATGTGCTTGCGAAGGGTGCTGTAGCCGCCGTAATGCTCGTCAACGGCTTCAGCGAGCCAGAGCCAACGAAACGGATCATCCGGGGGAGAAGAAGGGTTAGAAAGGACAGCCTGTGTCACGGGTGCTCCCAGAGACAGGCACAGCGGCACTAGCCGTTGTGCGATGTCTCTGGCTGACGTCCCGTAGGGGGCCGATAGGCGGTCCGACGCTGCCAGACGAGAGCTTGCCGCTACCGGTTGCTAAGTCGGGCCGCGCTTCTCTCACCCACCGCCTCGAGGGCGGCCATTCTAGTACCTGCTCTGCACCTGGACGATCTGCGCTTCCAGGCACTCGGCGCGGGGCGGGCTATGACCCCTCGGCGATTCTCTTAAGAGGCGTACGGGGCCCCACCTGTGTCTGCCGCAAGGAGCGCCTTGCTCTTCGTCGGGAGCGATCTCTCCCGAGTCTGGACTCAGCGCCAGATGCTTTGCACGCACCGCGCAGACGGCACATACTGCTTGCCGCTCAGAGCGGCTTGCTTGGCGCTACCGTACCCCATGGGGCGGCTTAGCAAAGGGATAGACTCGGCAGGCAGCTACACCCAGTCGATCCGTACCAGGCTGTGGTCAAAGCCTTTTGCACCGCGCTTCGAAGGTAGAATAGTCACCGTCATCAGGGATTTGACGACTTCTCGCCTCTGGGAGACGTTAAGTTCGGCCCATGCCACTTCTACGTCGGAGGACTCCAGCACCGCGGCCATCGCGGACGTACTGGCCGGCACGAGCAGCGAGTCAATCTCGCTCATTTGCCCGCGCAGGCGTGCCGATTCCTCGCGGACTCTCGCTATCGGCAGCACGCCGTCGGCGGCCAGGGTTGCGAGGCCGTCGAACCGCATCTGCAGTGACTGCCGTTCGACGCGTAGCGCATTGCGGTCGATTTGGTCGTTGTGGGGGGTGAGCGCGGTTCGTGCGTCAAGCCTGCTCAGTCGGCCAACTACGAGGCGGTTGATGTAGTCCTCGACGTCCGACGCTCCCCGGCTGAGGTGCTTATGCGCGAGGCAGGCGTACAACCGCTTAGGCTCGAATGCGCGCGTGACGCCATCCTTGCCAGCATATCTCGCGCGCTGGTAATAACTCGTGTAGACCTTCGTTCCGTCAGAACACCTGCCACACAAGGCGATTCCGCTTAGAAGGTGCTGCGGCTCGTTGCTCCACGCCCGCTTGCGCGAGGGGTCGTCGAGTCGCAGCTGCGCCGCCTCCCACAGGTCGACCGGCACTATTGGGTCGAAGCCGCCTGGGTAGACCTCAGATGATCCCCACTTCGTCAGCGTGCCTTTGTATTTCGGGTTCCGTAGTAGATGTCTGATGTTCTCGTTGCTCCATGCGCGCCCGCGGGCGGTGGTGAAGCCGGCCTCCGCCAGGTCGCGGGCGACGTGCGTGATCTTTTTGCCTGCCACGAAGTCCTTGAAGGCCTTGAGGACCGCCGCGGCCTCGTCGTCGATCTGGGTCATGCCGTCCTCGTCGTAGCCGAGGATCTTCGCCCGCACGATCGGCTCGCCCCGGAGGCGGCGCGACTCGTTGGCCGCGACAGACCGTTCGGCCTTGCGTCGGATCTCGAAGCGCGCGACCGCGGCCAGCATCGTCGCCCGGAACTCCCCGTCGGCCGTGGTGAGGTCGATCTCGCCGTTGACTGTGGCGACCTTCGCGCCTATGTCGATCAGCTTGACTAGGTCCTGCAGCGTCCGCAACAGTCTGTCCAGGTCACGCGCCACGATAACGTCGAACCGGCCGGTCCCGACCTCGCTGAGCATCGTCGCCCAGTCGGTTGAGATGCCGCGCGTCTTGGTCGCCGACACCCCCTCGTCGATGTATTCCGGGCCGTACGTCCACTCGCGTGCTTCGCACAGTGCTCTGATCAGTCGGCGCTGGGTCTCGATGGTCAGCGACTCGTCGTCCTTGTCGTCAGACTTCGATACCCGCAGGTAGGCGGCAGCGATCGGCATTGTGCGATCATACGTAGTTTGAATGTCAATAGCTGTTCCAGTAGGGCTACTTCGAGCGGTCCCTGAACGCCTACGGACGGGCGGGGGAGCCGTGTCGTCGGTGCGGCGCGATCATGCGCCGCGAGCAGTTCATGAACCGTGGCTCGTTCTCGTGTCCGCGATGCCAGCGGGCGTCGAAGGCGAACCCGGGCTGACCGTCCGGTATCCGCGGCGGTGCTGCATCGGGAGTATCAGGCCTGGCGTTCGAGGCGGTAGTGCAGGCGAAGCGCCCGGAATCGTCCGACCTTCAACTCATGATCGGTGCGGAGTACGCCTTCCTCGTCGACGTATACCCGGAACGACTCCGCCAGTGTCGGCTGCGCCGAATACCACTGATCGCCGAACAGGACCGACACGTAGGCGCCGTCCGCCCCGAATCGTCGAGAGCGGGATGTCAAGGTGAGCGCCCCGTCGGCCTCGGCGCGTGGAGCAAGGAAAACGTGGATGTTGCCGAGTTCCAGGGGAAACGCGACGGCGACGTGCGGCTGCGGTTGTCCTGGAAGCGAAGCCGATCGATAGAACCCGCTGTACACAGGGGAATTGTCCAGGCGGAGCCGTCGCAGCCACGCCGCGCCCACTCTGTGTCCTGAGTGGTCGGTGACGACCCGGATCTCGCTGGACATGCCACGGCTGACAGATAGCGGTTCGGTCGGCAGAGCGAGTTGTTCGACGCGCCGCCCGAACAACGCTGCGACCGCCATCCCGCCGGGTGCGAACAGCGGGTTCCACTGCGACCAGACCTCCATCCGCCACGATCCGGTCCGTTCGTAGAAGTCTCGCACCGCGGGGTGCAGCGCTGATGCCCGGAAGTCCGGTCCGTCGAGCACTGCCATGTCTTCGAACAGGCCGGCGGTCGGCGACGGCGGCGCGACCGCACCCTGCTTCTCGTACTGGCGCAGCCAGGCGTCGCCGACCTCGTGCCGGCCATTGTGCGGCGCGCCCAGGAATGCGAACTCAGGCGTCGACATGTCGACCCGCCGGCCGACCGCTCGCCACCACCGACGGCTCAACGGATCCAGCACGTGCATCGTCGGTCGGTGGGTCCTCGTGACTGCGGTTCTGCGACGCATGCGGAAGACCCTAGCCACCAGGCAGACTCACCTCGGCAGACATGCGCCGGGAACAATCGACGTGCCGGGGCTCTTACTATTGGTCGCGATGCCGGCGGCGCCGGCCGACAACATCTTGAGAGGACCCGTCTTCGATGACCACCGAAGCAACTGCCCCCGCGTCCGGGGTTCCCGCCGACCAGGCCCACACCGATCTGTGGGTCGAGCGAACCGGCACGCGCCGGTACACCGGTCGCAGCTCGCGCGGCGCGGAGGTGCTGATCGGCTCGCAGGACGTCGAGGGCGTCTTCACCCCGGGTGAACTTCTCAAGATCGCGCTGGCCGCCTGCACCGGCATGTCGTCGGACCGGCCGCTGGCGCGACGCCTCGGTGACGACTACGACGCGACGATCCGCGTCAGCGGCGACGCCGACCGCGAGAACGAGGTGTACCCGCGCATCGAGGAGATCCTCGAGATCGACCTGTCCGAACTCGAGCCCGACGCCGCGGCCCGGTTGCTCGTCGTCGTCGAACGCGCCATCGACGCGGTGTGCACGGTCGGGCGCACGGTGAAGGCCGGCGCCGAGGTGGATCTGCGGATCGAGACGGAGTGACCGCATGAGCGAGGACGGCACCGACCGCGTCCGGCTCACCGCGCACGTCCACGGGCACGTGCAGGGCGTGGGCTTCCGCTGGTGGACCAGAGCGCGTGCTCTCGAACTCGGGCTCGTCGGCTACGCGTCGAACCAGGCCGACGGCCGGGTGCTGGTCGTTGCCGAGGGGCCACGGGACAAGGCCCTCGCCCTGCTCGACGCGCTCCGGTCGGGAACCACGCCCGGACAGGTGGACCTGGTGGTCGAGCGTGTGGATGAACCGCGCGGGGACCTCGACGGCTTCGTCGAACGGTGAGGAGAGCCGAAACACGTCGCGATGGTGAGTAGTCTGTACCGTCGTGCACCTCAAAAGCCTGACCCTGAAGGGCTTCAAGTCGTTCGCCTCGGCGACGACCCTGCGCTTCGAGCCGGGTATCACGTGCGTCGTCGGCCCCAACGGCTCCGGTAAGTCGAACGTCGTCGACGCCCTGACCTGGGTGATGGGCGAGCAGGGCGCCAAAGCACTGCGCGGCGGGAAGATGCAGGACGTCATCTTCGCCGGCACCTCGGGCCGTCCTCCGCTGGGCCGCGCCGAGGTCACCCTCACCATCGACAACGCCGACGGTGCGCTGCCGATCGAGTACTCCGAGGTGTCCATCACGCGCCGGATGTTCCGCGACGGCGCCGGCGAGTACGAGATCAACGGCAGTTCCTGTCGCCTCATGGACGTGCAGGAGCTGCTGTCGGACTCCGGTATCGGTCGCGAGATGCACGTGATCGTCGGCCAGGGACGGTTGTCGGCGATCCTCGAGTCCCGGCCCGAGGACCGCCGCGCGTTCATCGAAGAGGCGGCCGGGGTCCTCAAACACCGCAAGCGCAAGGAAAAAGCGGTCCGCAAGCTCGACGCGATGCAGGCCAACCTGGCGCGTCTGAACGATCTGACGGCCGAACTCCGTCGTCAGCTCAAACCACTGGGACGCCAGGCCGAGGTCGCCCGCCGGGCCCAGACCGTCCAGGCCGATCTCCGCGACGCACGGTTGCGCCTGGCCGCCGACGACCTCGTCACCCGCCGCGCCGAGATGGCCGAACACGCCGCCGTCGAGGACGAGGTCCGGCGTCGGCAGGACGAGGTGGCCGCCGAACTCGACCGTGCGAACGCGGAAGTGACCGAACACGAACAGCATCTCGCCGAGATCACGCCCGCCGCGGCCGCGGCCAACCGCGCCTGGTTCCGGTTGTCGGCGCTCGCCGAGCGCGTCGACGCGACCCGCCGGGTGGCCGCCGAACGCAGCCGGTACCTCAGCGAGCCGTCGAGCGAGGCGTCCGGGCCCGACCCGGAGGAGCTCGACGAGCAGGCCCTCGAGGCCGCCGAACTCGAAGCCGAGCTGACCGAGGGTGTCGAGATCGCCGCCGAACAGCTCGAGAGCGCCCGCGAGGTGCTTGGCGAACGCGAGTCGATTGCGGAGGCCGCGGAGGCGGCTCACCTCGCGGCTGTCCGCGCCATCGCCGACCGTCGCGAGGGTCTGGCGCGCCTCGAAGGGCAGGTGGACAACCTGCGGACGCGTTCGGAGTCGGTCGACGCTGAGGCGCAGCGCCTCACCGCGGCCATCTCGGCCGCCACCGAACGCGCCGAAGTCGCAGTCACGCAACAGGATTCGGCGGCAAGCGAGCTGGCGCAGCTGGAAGCCGCCGAACAGGCACTCGACGAACACCACGAACGATGCGTGGCCGCGCTGAACCTGTCCAACGAGCGCGTGGCCACCTTGCAGGCCGCACACCGCGACGCCGAGCACGCCATCGCCTCCTTGTCGGCCCGGGTGGACGCACTCGCCATGGGACTCGAGCGGGGCGACGGCGGCGCATGGCTCCTGGAGAACGCGCCCGACGGCCTGCTCGGACCGATGTCGGAGCTGGTCACGGTCGAAGCGGGTTTCGAGACGGCCATCGCCGGGGCGCTCGGACCCGCCGTGGACGGCATCGTCACCGTGGACGGGATCGCCGCGGTGCGGGCGTTGGCGGCCCTGAAGTCGGGCGACGGGGGACGGGCCGCGCTGATCTGCGGCGGACTCACCGGCCCGGACCGATCGAGCGACGTCGCGCTGCCCGACGGGGCGAGGTGGGCGGCCTCGGTGGTCGACACCCGCCCGGAGATCCGCGGTGCGATCGACACCGTCCTGGCCGACACCGTCATCGTCGACGATCCCGCGCAGGGGCTCGAACTCGCCCGCCGTCTCGGCGTGCGCGCGGTGACGCCCGCCGGCGACCGCATCTCGGCGGCGTCGGTCGAGGGCGGTTCGTCACGCCGTCCCTCCACGCTGGAGGTCCAGTCGGCGATCGATGCGGCGACCGCCGAACTCGCCTCGACCCGCAGGCGCGTCGAAGAACTCGAGGCGGCGCTCGCCGGCGCGCTCACCGAGCAGCACGATCGGCGGGAGGCGGCCGAGGAGGCGCTCGCGGCGCTGCACGAGTCCGACGCCGGCGTCGGCGCCGCTTATGAGCAGATGGCCCGGCTGGGCCAGGAGATCAGAGCCTCGCGTGCCGAGGCCGACAAGCTGACCCGACAGCGGAATCTGCTCGAGAAGGGCCGCGAGGAAACCCTCGAGAACCTGCAGGAACTCACCGAGCGATTGCGTCTCGCCCGCGATGAGTCCGAGGTGGGGACCGAGATGTCCGCCGACGACACCGACCGCGCGAACGCCGCGACCGCCGTCGGCGTGGCACGCAGCGCCGAGATGGAGGCGCGCCTGACCTTGCGGACAGCCGAGGAACGCCTGGCATCCGTCCGTGGCAAGGCGGACTCGCTGCGGCGGGCCGCACAGCGCGAGCGCGAGGCACGCGAGCGGGCTCGTCGGCAGGACGAGATCCGACGCCAGGCCGCGGGCGTGGCGGCAGCCGTCGAACGCGCCGGTGCACAGGTCAGTGAGCGTCTCGCCGCGGCGGTGGCCTCGGCGCAGGCCGGGCGCGACGAACTCGAGGAGATCCGGACCGCCCGCACCGCGACCCTCGACGCGCTCCGGGTCCGGGCGGGCGAACTGACGACCACGCTCAATTCGCTGCGCGACACCGTCCACCGCGACGAGGTGGCGCGGGCCCAGGTCGCGCTGCGGATCGAACAGCTCGAAGAGCAGGTCCTCGAGACCTTCGCGATGGCGCCCGACGATCTGATCGCCGAATACGGTCCCGACGTGCCGATGCCCCCGTCGGCGCTGGAGATGGCCGAGTACGAGCAGGCCCGGGAACGCGGCGAGCAGGTCGTCGCACCGGCCCCGATGCCCTACAACCGGGCGACGCAGGAGGCCCGCGCCAAGAAGGCACAGAAGGATCTCAACACGCTCGGCAAGGTGAACCCGCTGGCGCTCGAGGAGTTCGCCGCTCTCGAAGAGCGGTACAACTTCCTGTCGTCGCAGCTCGAGGACGTCAAGGCGGCCCGCAAGGACCTCCTCGACGTCGTGGAAGAGGTCGACGCCCGGATTCTGCAGGTGTTCACCGAGGCGTACGCCGACGTGGAACGCGAGTTCGGCCAGGTCTTCCAGACCTTGTTCCCCGGCGGCGAGGGCCGGCTCGTCCTGACCGAACCCGGCGACATGCTCACGACGGGCATCGAGGTCGAGGCCCGCCCGCCCGGTAAGAAGGTCAAGAGGCTCTCGCTGCTCTCGGGCGGGGAGAAGTCCCTGACCGCGGTCGCGATGCTGGTGGCGATCTTCCGCGCGCGCCCGTCGCCGTTCTACGTCATGGACGAGGTCGAGGCCGCGCTCGACGACACCAACCTGCGGCGACTGATCACGTTGTTCGCCCAACTGCGGGAGAAGTCCCAGCTCATCGTCATCACCCACCAGAAGCCCACGATGGAGGTCGCGGATGCGCTCTACGGAGTCAGCATGCGCGGCGACGGCATCACGACGGTCATCTCGCAACGCATGCGCGGAGTGAACATGCCCGTCGGTCAACAGGAGGACACCAGCCAGTGAACACCGGAATCATCATCGGCATCGTCGTCGCGGTGCTCGTCGTGATCGCGCTGATCGTGCTCGGGCTGGTGCTGTCGCGCCGCCGGCGCATCTCGCTGACCGACGAGCGGCAACCGGAGATCGTCGACGGGACGACCCGCCAGGTCGACCGGTCCGGGGGCTACCAGGCCGGATCGGGGTTCAGCTTCAGTCGCGGGGAGGCCGCGGGTGACACCGCCCTCGCGGAACCGCCGCGACGGAGGCCGGAACCCCCGGCTCCGGAGTCTGCGACGCCGGCACCCGAGGTGGTCCGGCCGCCCGGAGAGCGCACCGATGTCGACGGTCAGCCGGGCGTCGGTGACGACTCCGCGGTGCCGCGGGATTCGATCCGGCGCGGCGTCACCGAGGTGTCGCTGCCCGAGCCGGACACCACCGAACCCGAGACCGCAGAACCTGCCACCGCCCGCCCCGAAACCGTCGAGCCCGAGACGGCGGAGCCCGACGTCGCCGAGCCCGCGTCCGCCACTGCCGCACCCGCGCAACCCGAGGTCGCCGAGCCCGAGGTCGCCGAACCCGAACCGGCCACCGCCGAGCCGGCAACGACCGAGCCGGCAACGACCGGGCCCGGGACCCGGGTACCCGACGATGTCGCGGAGGCGACCACCGCGCCGCCGCTGGACGAGATCGCGCCGACGGCGGGCCGGATCGGTAGGCTGCGCGGCCGGCTGTCCCGGTCACAGGGTGCGATCGGCAAGGGTGTGCTGGGCCTGCTGGGCGCCGGCGATCTCGACGAGGACAGCTGGGAGGAGATCGAGGACACGCTGGTGATGGCCGATCTCGGTGCGTCCACGACGGCCACCGTCGTCGAGACGCTGCGCACCGAGCTCGCGGCCAACCCGGTCCGCACCGCGGGTGAGGCCCGGGCGTTGCTCAAGCGGGTCCTGGTCGAGCAGCTCGACCCGACGCTCGACCGGTCGATCCGGGCGCTGCCACACGCGGGCCGTCCCGCCGTCGTCCTCGTCGTCGGCGTCAACGGCACCGGCAAGACCACCACGACCGGCAAGCTGGCACGCGTCCTGGTCGCCGACGGGCGTCGTGTCCTGCTCGGCGCGGCGGACACGTTCCGCGCGGCCGCCGCCGACCAGCTGCAGACGTGGGGCGAGCGGGTCGGCGCCGAGATCGTGCGCGGCAAGGAACAGGCCGATCCCGCCGCCGTCGCATTCGACGCCGTCGACCGGGGCATCGAGAGCGGCGTCGACGTGGTCATGATCGACACCGCCGGCCGGCTGCACACCAAGACCGGCCTGATGGACGAGCTGGGCAAGGTCAAGCGCGTCGTGGAGAAGAAGGCGCCGGTCGACGAGGTGCTGCTGGTGCTCGACGCGACCGTCGGACAGAACGGACTGATGCAGGCCCGGGTGTTCGCCGAGGTCGTCAACATCACCGGCGTGGTGCTGACCAAGCTGGACGGCACCGCCAAGGGCGGCATCGTGTTCCATGTCCAGAAGGAACTCGGCGTGCCGGTCAAGCTCGTCGGACTGGGGGAGGGCGCGGACGACCTCGCGCCCTTCGAACCGGACGCATTCGTCGACGCCCTCCTCTGACGCCGGCGGACGCTGCCGTGAAGTCGGGATCTGTGATCGGAAATGTCGGGTCAGACATCGGCCGCGGAGTCTGAGAGACAGCTCAGAGCCGAACTGGGATGTTACATGGGCGAAATACAAACCGCCCAGGGGGTTACGCGCCCGAAACGTCAGGGCACCACGGCCGAAACCGACTGCCGACAATCTCTTTGGAGGCGCCGAGCCGTCGGCGCATCCTGAGGAGGTTTCGTAGTGGAGTTGGCTCAGTTGCCAAACGAATCGTTTGGCCCGATCGACACGGGTAACACGGCATTCATGCTCGTGTCGGCCGCGCTCGTGTTGCTGATGACCCCAGGCCTCGCGTTCTTCTACGGGGGGTTGGCGCGAGGCAAGTCCGTCCTGAACATGATGATGATGTCCTTCGGAGCACTCGCGTCGATCAGCGTCGTGTACGTGCTGTGGGGCTTCTCGATGTCGTTCAGCGACGGGATCACCGGCAGCAGCGACATCGGCGGCATCTTCGCGAACCCGTTCGCGCTCTTCGGGTCCGACCAGCTGATGAGCACCATCGGCGAGGGCGACACCGAGATGTACGTCACCGGCGGCCTGACCATCCCGGCGATCGTCTTCATGGGTTTCCAGCTGACCTTCGCGGTCATCACCGTCGCCCTCATCAGCGGTGCGCTCGCCGAACGCGTCAAGTTCTCCACCTGGATGGTCTTCACCGTCCTGTGGGCGACGATCGTGTACTTCCCGCTGTCCCACATGGTCTGGGGCGGGCTCGTCGGTGGCGGCGGCCTCCTCGGCGGCGGTGAGGACGGTCTGGCGGCCAAGATGTTCGGGACCGACGAGGAAGGTGCGGCCAACGTCGCGCCGATCGACTTCGCCGGCGGCACGGTCGTGCACATCAACGCCGGTATCGCGGCGCTGGTCCTGGTTCTCATCATCGGCAAGCGCGTCGGCTTCGGCCGCACCGCCTACCGTCCGCACAACATCCCGTTCGTGATGCTGGGCGCAGCACTTCTCTGGTTCGGCTGGTTCGGGTTCAACGTCGGCTCCGAGCTGGGCGCCGATCTGCTCGCCGGTCAGGTGTGGGTCAACACCACCGCTGCCACCGCCGCGGCGATCCTCGGCTGGCTCGCGGTGGAGATCATCCGTGACAAGCACGCCACCAGCGTCGGCGCCGCCTCGGGTGTGGTCGCCGGTCTGGTCGCCATCACCCCCGCGTGTGGTTCGCTGACCCCGGTCGGCTCGCTCATCCTCGGTGTCATCGCGGGTGCTCTCGCCGCCGTCGCGATCGGCCTGAAGAACAAGTTCGGCTACGACGACTCGCTCGACGTCGTCGGTGTCCACCTCGTCGCCGGCCTCTGGGGCACGGTGGCCATCGGCCTGATCGGCGAGGACGTGGGCCTCTTCTGGGGCGGAGATTACAAGCAGCTGGTGGTCCAGGTCGTGATCGCCTTGTTCGCCCTCGTGTTCACCGGTGTTCTCACCGCGATCATCGCCCTGGTGCTCAAGCCGCTGGGTTGGCGCGTCAGCGACGAGGACGAGAAGAGCGGCATCGACGAGGCGGAACACGCCGAGACGGCCTATGAGCTGGCATGACGCTCGAAGCCATTCGCTACTACGCTGAATCCTGTGGAGAGGGATAACTAATGAAGCTGATCACTGCAATCGTCAAGCCGTTCACACTCGAGGATGTCAAAGCCGGGTTGGAGCAGGCCGGCATCCTGGGCATGACCGTGAGTGAGGTCCAGGGCTACGGCCGCCAGAAGGGTCACACCGAGGTCTATCGCGGCGCCGAGTACTCGGTCGACTTCGTACCCAAGGTCCGCGTCGAGGTCGTGGTGGACGACGCCGCCGTGGACAAGGTCGTCGACGTGATCGTCGAGGCCGCCCGGACCGGCAAGATCGGTGACGGCAAGGTGTGGGTCTCGCCGGTCGAGTCCGTGGTTCGCGTCCGAACCGGCGAGCGCGGTGGCGACGCACTGTAGCGAGCCCGCCGAGGCGTCGACGAATTCCCGGTGAACGGCCCCGTGCCCGACGACCAGTCGGGCGCGGGGCCGTCGGAGTTCCACACCTCGTATTCCTTTCTCTCCCACACACTTTGGAGGCAGTCGTAAGCGCCGCAGACCTGGCCAAGACCCGACGGCAACTCACCGAGTCCGGCCGATCGGGAAAACTCGACGCACCGGCATTGCGCCAGGTGCTCGTCGACCTGCACGAATTCTGGCTGACCAGCAAGGGCGCGGAACTCGGCATCAAGCCGCACAGCGGGTTCGCGATCGTCGCCGTGGGCGGACTCGGTCGCGGTGAGATGCTCCCGTATTCGGACCTCGATCTGATCCTGCTGCACGACGACATGCCCGCCGAGCGGGTGTCCGAGGTTGCCGACGGACTCTGGTACCCGTTGTGGGACGCCAACATTCCGCTCGACCACAGTGTGCGGACGGTGCCGCAGGCGCTGCAGGTCGCCGGCGACGATGTCACCGCGGCCCTCGGCCTCCTCGAGGCGCGCCACATAGCCGGCGACGAGGATCTGTCCACGTTGCTGATCGGCGGGGTCCGCCAGCAGTGGCGCAACGACATCCGCAATCGGTTCCCCGAAGTGGTCACGCACGCGCAGGACCGCTGGCGGCGAGCCGGCGACATCGCACATCGCGCCGAACCCGACCTCAAGAGCGGCCGGGGCGGCCTGCGTGACGTCCAGCTCCTGGGAGCGCTGGCGATCGCCCAGCTCACCAGCGGGATGGCGAGCCTGCGACCCGATTCGCCCGGTGCCGGACCGCAGGTCGCCTACACGCGGCTCCTCGACATCCGTACCGAACTGCACCGCATCGCCGGGCGTCCCCGCGAGCACGTGCAGGCCCAGGACGCCGACGAGATCGGGGCGGCCCTCCGGATCGGGGACCGGTTCGATCTCGCCCGCGTCATCAGCGACTCGGCCCGCACCATCAGCTACTCCATCGACGTCGGCCTGCGGACCGCGGGCAACGCCCTGCCGCGTCGCGGACTGGCCAAGCTGCGGCGCTCGCCGCTGCGCCGTCCGCTCGACGAAGGCGTCGTCGAGCACAGCGGAGAGATCGTGTTGGCGCGCAACGCGATTCCGAGCAAAGACCCGGGACTCATCCTGCGGGTCGCCGCCGCGTCGGCCCGAACCGGCCTCCCGATCAGCGCGTCGACGCTGAGCCGGCTGGCCGACTACGCGCCGGAACTGCGTGAGCCGTGGCCGGCCGAAGCACTCAGCGACCTGCTGGTCCTGCTCAGTTCGGGACATCACATGGTCGACCCGATCGAGGCACTCGACCGCACCGGCCTGTGGGGCCGGCTCCTGCCGGAATGGGGTGCGGTGCGCGACCTCCCGCCGCGCGATGCCATCCACACCTGGACCGTCGACCGGCATCTCGTGGAAACCGCGGCGTACGCGAGTGCGATGACCACCCGGGTGTCCCGGCCCGACCTGCTCGTCCTCGGTGCGTTGATCCACGACCTCGGCAAGGGTCGGGGTGCCGACCACAGCATCGTCGGCGCTGATCTGGCGGTTCAGGTCGGCAACCGGTTCGGTCTCTGGCCGCAGGATGTGGCGATCCTCGCCGACATGGTGCGACACCACCTGCTGCTGCCGCAGGTCGCCACCCGCCGGGACCTCGACGACCCGGCCACCGCCGAGTCGGTCGCCGACACCCTGGGACACAACCGGGTGCTGTTGGAACTGCTTGCCGCACTTGCCGAAGCGGATTCGCTGGCCACCGGCCCGGGGGTGTGGGGGGAGTGGAAGGCCTCGCTCATCCACGACCTCGTCCGCCGGTCGATGCGACTCATCGACGGCGAAGAGCCGAGCGCGCCCGAGCCGCTGACGGCCGAGGACCTGGCCACGGCGGCGGAAGGGGACTACGCGGTCCGGCTCGTCCGGGCCGACGGGCAACACACGTACCGCGTCACCATGGTGGCGCCTGATCAACCCGGCCTGCTGTCGAAGATGGCCGGGGTCCTCGCCCTGGGCGGGTTGCGGTCCCACTCGGCGTGTGCCCAGAGCGCCGACGGGAAGGCGATCAACTCGTTCCTGGTCGTCCCGATGTTCGGCAGTCCGCCCGATGCCGGCCTGTTGCGCCAGCAGCTGATCGCGGCCGTCGACGGCAAGATCGACGTCCTCGCGCGGCTCGACGCGCGCGAGCGGGACTCGCCGATCCCGACGATCGGCACCGTCACCACGATTCCCGGCACCGTGGTGACCATCGGCGCCAGCGCCGGGAGCACCGATCCCGAGGTCGACGGGGCCGGGCATCCGAAGAACGCGGTACCCGCGCTCTTCGCCGTGGCGCCACCGCGGGTGACGTGGCTGGACGCCCCGGAGGGGGAAGCGGTGCTGGAGGTCCGCTCGGACGACCGGATCGGCCTGCTCAGCCGGGTCAGTGCGGTCCTGGAACGCCACGGCGCCGACATCCGGTGGGCCAAGGTGGCGACCCTGGGCGCCACCGGGGTCGACATCTTCGGCCTGCGGCTGGCGACCGACACCGAGGACGCACGGGCGGAGCTGGCCGAGGCCGTCGTCGCGGTCTGCCCGCCACCGCAGCCGGCGCGCGAGGAGGACGGCGACGGGCCGCAGTCCTATGGCGGGACGGGACGGTCCGGAGTGCCGATCTCCTAGATGTTTCGTCTCGGGACCCGCATGGAAGGATGGGACCCATGTTCGATTCCCTCTCCGACCGGTTGACCGGTGCCCTGAAGGATCTGCGTGGCAAGGGGCGGCTGTCCGACGCCGACATCGACCGCACCTGTCGCGAGATCCGGCTCGCCCTGCTCGAGGCGGACGTCTCGCTCGCGGTGGTCCGGTCCTTCATCGCCCGGATCAAGGAGCGCGCCAAGGGTGCCGAGGTCTCCGCGGCACTCAACCCGGCGCAGACGGTCGTCAAGATCGTCAACGAGGAACTCATCGGAATCCTCGGCGGGGAGACGCGGCGGGTGCGGTTCGCCAAGAACCCCCCGACCGTCATCATGTTGGCCGGTCTCCAGGGTGCCGGTAAGACGACACTCGCCGGAAAGCTGGGCAACTGGCTCAAGCAGCAGGGTCACACCCCGCTGCTCGTCGCCTGTGACCTGCAGCGTCCGGGCGCGGTCTCACAGCTGCAGATCGTCGGCGAGCGCGCCGGCGTGCCGGTCTTCGCGCCGCATCCGGGCACGAGCGTCGGCGGCGAGGGTGTGCTCGGTGTGACCTCGGGCGATCCGGTCTCGGTCGCGCAGGCCGGTGTCGACGAGGCGCGGAGCAAGCACTACGACGTGGTGGTCATCGACACCGCCGGCCGGCTCGGCATCGACGCCGAACTGATGAAGCAGGCCTCCGACATCCGCGACGCCACCTCGCCCGACGAGGTGCTGTTCGTCGTCGACGCGATGATCGGTCAGGACGCCGTCACCACCGCCGAGGCCTTCCAGGAGGGTGTGGGCTTCACCGGCGTCGTGCTGACCAAGCTCGACGGCGATGCGCGCGGCGGTGCGGCGTTGTCGGTACGCGAGGTGACCGGCCAACCGATCATGTTCGCGTCCTCGGGCGAGAAGCTCGAGGACTTCGACGTCTTCCATCCCGACCGCATGGCCAGCCGCATCCTCGGCATGGGCGACGTGTTGTCGCTCATCGAGCAGGCCGAACAGCACTGGGATGCGCAGCAGGCCGAGGCCGCGGCCGCCAAGATCACCCAGGGCGAGCTGACCCTCGAGGACTTCCTCGAGCAGATGCTGATGATCCGCAAGATGGGCCCCATCGGCAACATCCTGGGGATGTTGCCGGGCGCCGGCCAGATGAAGGACGTGCTGTCGCAGGTCGACGACAAGCAGCTCGACCGCGTGCAGGCGATCATCCGCGGCATGACCCCCGCCGAGCGCGACAACCCGAAGATCATCAACGCCTCACGCCGGATCCGGATCGCCAACGGGTCGGGTGTGACCGTCAGCGAGGTCAACCAGCTCGTCGACCGGTTCTTCGAGGCCCGCAAGATGATGGCGCAGATGTCGGGTCGCATGGGCATGGGCGCGATGAACCGCAAGTCCAACCGCAAGGGCAAGAAGGGCAAGAAGGGGAAGGGTCGCGGCCCCACCCCGCCGAAGGCGGCGCGCGGCGGCTTCCCGGGTATGCCCGGAGGCATGCCGGCCGGGTTCCCGGACCTGTCGAACATGCCGGCCGGTCTCGATCAGCTGCCCCCGGGTCTCGAGGGCATCGACGTGTCGCAGTTCCAGCAGCCCAAGAAGAAGAAATGACGGTGGGTGGCCCGGAACAGGGTGCAATGGCCCGCCACTACCGGGGCACCGATCCGCTCACGTCCGAACCGGTCGAGTTCTGGGTGTCCGACGACACCATCAGCCTCACCGCGGTTCCCGACGCCGAGACGGCAGTCGACGGTGGCTGGATTCTGCCGGGCCTCGTCGACGCCCACAATCATGTGGGGATCGCGCCGGGCCTCGGGGTCGACATCGAGCAGGCCCGTGGGTACGCCTACGCCGATGCGCGCGCAGGCACCCTGCTGATCCGCGAGGTCGGGTCGCCGCTCGACACGCACCCACTCGACGACGACCCCGCTTGCCCGCGCTTCATCCGCTCGGGCAAGCACATCGCCCGGCCCAAGCGGTATCTGCGCGACTACGGCGTCGACCTCGACGATCCGGACGAACTCGCGGCCGAGGTGGCCCGGCAGGCGCAGGCCGGCGACGGCTGGGTGAAGATCGTGGGCGACTGGATCGACCGCGAGGTCGGCGACCTGGCCCCGTTGTGGACCCGTGCACAGATAGAGGCGGCGGTGGCGGTGGCGCACGAGCACGGCGCCCGGATCACCGCCCATGTCTTCGGAACCGATGCTCTCGTCGACCTGATCGGGGCCGGTGTCGATTGCATCGAGCATGGCACCGGGCTGACTCCCGATCTAGTCGACCAGCTCGTCGACCGCTCGATCGCGTTGGTGCCCACCATGATCCAGGTCGAAAACTTTCCCGGGATCGCCGACGGAGCCGAACGCTTCCCGACCTACGCCGCGCACATGCGCGCCCTGCATGCGGGCGGCCCGGCGGTGTTCGCCGCCGCGCGTGAGGCCGGCGTCGCGATCTTCGCCGGGACCGACGCGGGCGGATTCGTCGAGCACGGACGCATCGTCGACGAGATCGAGGCGCTCTCGGACGTGGGCCTGGGCCCGGCGGGTGCGATCGCGGCGGCGTCGACGAATGCGCGCGCCTGGCTGGGCGCCGACCTCCTGGAGGACGGGCACCGCGCCGACTTCGTCGTGTACGCGGACAACCCGTGCGACGACCTGGGCACGTTGCGACACCCGGTGGCAGTGGTCTCGTCTGGTCGCCACCTCGTGTGAGCAAAGCCACACGGTAGTGGCTGGTTGCCTTCCTTACCGCCGCGTAACGTAGCAACGGCGTTGCAACGGTTCGGCCAGGACGAACCGGATCAGTCCACCTCGGATCCGCGGCCCGGATCCGAGAGCGCGGGCCCGTCGGAGCCGGGGGTCGAGGGAGGCTCCGGCGGTGTCGCGCATCAGGACGCGGATGAGCCGACACCGACAGAGTGACGGAAGTGACGTTCGGCATGTGGTCGTCCTCGCGGGGTGGGTGACCACATGCCGGTCCATCGGCTGTTCCTTCTGCAGGCCGATCACCGGATTCGGTACTCACCGCCCGGTCTGGCACAATGATTCGCTGGTTCGTCGGATCCGGTCACGGCCGCCCGACGGTCACACCACTACAGACGCAAAACCGGGTCCGCCACTCCGGGCGGATTGCTGAATTGCGCAGTGACCACACGAAAGAGATGTAGACATGGCTGTCAAGATCAAGCTCACGCGGCTCGGCAAGATCCGCAACCCGCAGTACCGCATCGTCGTCGCCGACGCCCGCACCCGCCGCAACGGCCGGGTCATCGAGACCATCGGCAAGTACCACCCCAAGGAAGAGCCCTCGCTGATCGAGGTCGACTCCGAGCGCGCGCAGTACTGGCTGGGCGTCGGTGCGCAGCCGACCGAGCCCGTGGCCGCGATCCTCAAGGTGACCGGTGACTGGCAGAAGTTCAAGGGCCTGCCGGGCGCCGAGGGCACCCTGAAGACCGCCGAGCCCAAGCCGTCGAAGCTCGACCTGTTCAACGCCGCGCTCGCCGCCGCCGACAACGAGCCGGTCGCCGCCGCGACCACCCCCAAGAAGAAGGCCGCCAAGAAGGACGACGAGGCTGCCGAGGCTCCCGCCGCCGAGGGTGACGCGTGAGCGCAGTCGTCGCCGACGCGGTCGAGCACCTGGTCCGCGGAATCGTCTCCAACCCCGATGACGTCCGGGTCGACCTCGTCACCGGCCGTCGCGGCCGGCTCGTCGAGGTTCACGTGAACCCCGACGACCTCGGCAAGGTGATCGGTCGCAACGGTCGTACCGCCACCGCGCTGCGCACCCTGGTCTCCGGGATCGGCGGCCGCGGGATGCGCGTCGACATCGTCGACACCGACCGCTGACCGCGAACCCGAACACCGAGCGCATCGTGGATCTCGTCGTAGGCCGTGTGGTCAAGTCACACGGAATCCGTGGTGAGGTCGTCGTGGACGTCCGCACCGACGAGCCCGAGATGCGTTTCGCCCCGAACTCGGTGCTGCGTGGCCGTCTGCCGCGCGGTGCCGGGGAACGGGATTTCACCGTCACAGCCGCCCGGGATCATTCCGGGCGGCTGTTGGTGTCCCTGGCCGGCATCGCGGACCGGGATTCCGCCGACGCCCTGCGCGGCACCCTGTTCCTCATCGACAGTTCGCAGGTGGAGCCTTCCGACGACCCGGACGAGTTCTACGACCACGAACTCGAGGGCGTGCCCGTACAACTCACCGACGGCTCCGCGGTCGGCGTCGTCGAATCGGTCCTGCATCTGCCCGGCGGCGAGTTGCTGTCGGTACGCACCACCGACGACCGTGAGGTGCTGGTGCCGTTCGTGCGCGAGATCGTGCCGAGCGTCGGTCGCGAGCTGATCGTGATCGACCCCCCGGAGGGGCTGCTGGATCCGGATTCGCTCGACGAGGCGCCGTGATGCGTCTCGACGTCGTGTCGATCTTCCCCGAGTACCTCGATCCGCTCCGAGTTGCTTTGCTGGGCAAGGCGATCGACGCCGGACGGATCAGCGTGGCGGTCCACGACCTACGCAACTGGACGCACGACGTCCATCGCAGCGTGGACGACTCGCCGTACGGCGGCGGGCCCGGCATGGTGATGAAACCCGACGTCTGGGGGCCGTGCCTCGATGGGGTGTGCCCCGACGACGCGCTGCTGATCGTGCCGACCCCCGCCGGTGTGCCGTTCACCCAGGAGACCGCGCGTCGCTGGAGCACCGAGCCGCATCTGGTGTTCGCCTGCGGCCGGTATGAGGGTATCGACCAGCGTGTCTTCGACGACGCGGCCCGACGGGTGCGCGTCGAAGAGGTCTCCCTCGGCGACTTCGTCCTCATCGGGGGAGAGGTCGCGGTCATGGCCATGATCGAGGCGACCGTCCGGCTGCTCGACGGCGTACTCGGCAATCCCCGCTCGCATCAGGAGGATTCGTTCTCCGACGGGCTGCTCGAAGGTCCGAGTTACACGCGGCCGGTGTCCTGGCGCGGTCTGGACGTCCCGCCCGTACTCCTCAGTGGCGACCATGCGAAGGTGGCACGCTGGCGTACCGAACAGGCCCTCGAGCGGACGCGCGCGCGCCGGCCTGATCTCCTCCCGGACCCTGTGGACTCCTCCGCGGACCATCCGGGCGATACCGACTAGGATTCGGCAGAGGTTCGACTCGGACGGGGGTCCAGCAGACGATGCAGGGGTATTCGGCCATGGTCGAGGAACTCGACCGGCAACGCACCGAACTCGAACGGGTCCGGAAGTCGTTGTCGCAGCTGACCTCCCGGGCGACCAGTCACGACCGGCTCGTCGCGGTGACGGTCGACGCGCGCGGCCGTGCGGTGGACATCATGATCGAACCCTCCGCAATGCGTCGATACCGCGCGGATCAACTGTCCGCCCTGCTGACCACGCTGATCGCCGAGGCGGACACCGCGCTGCGCACCAGATCCGCCGACATCCTCTCCGGCGCAACGGATCTGCCGATCGACTACGCCGACGCCCGCCTCGACAGTGTGGTCGCCGATGACCGACCCTGACCTCTCGCCGGCCGCCGACGCCGGTCCCCGGGTCGCCGCCGACCCCGGTGCCGCCGCCGTCGTGGCGACGCGACTGCAGGCAGCGGCGGCGGAACTCACGGCGATACAGACCGAGCTCGCCGCCCTGCTCATCGACGTCGACATGGCAGTAGGCACCGGGAAATCGGCGGGTGCGTTCCGGGCGGGGTTCTCGCCGGCGGCCGCGGCGTCGACGGATCGTCTGCACGACGTCGAGAACCGTCTCGGACAACGCCGCCGCGCCCTCGTCGCCGGCATCGACGACCTCCTCGACCGAGATGCCGAGGCCTCGGCGCGTATCGGCCGGGCCGACGCATGACGGCGCGTGGCGAGGCCGAGCGGATCGCCGAGGAACTGGCCCCGGGGGTGTGGCCGACCGCCGACGCGGCGGCACTGAGCGACTCGGCACAGCGCGTGCGGGCACTCGCCGAGAGGGTGGCCGGCCTCGCCGAGGCGGTGGCGTCGGTGACCGACTCGTACGCGACGGGGGACTCGACCGCGGGCGGGTTCCACGATGCCGTCGTCGACGGGCTCGGACAGATCGCCCGTGCCGATCTGCCCGGAGCGGCGGAACGGCTGCGCGCGCTCGGGACGTCGCTGGACGCGTATGCCCGGACGGTGATCGACACGCAGCAGCAGATGTCGGTGGTCGCACTGATCGCCGACCGCGACATCCGGCGGGCCGAGGTGAACGCCGCGATCGGTGACGACACGTGGCGGGTCGAGGCCGCGAGCACCGGCCGGATGGCCCTCACCGCGGCGGGGGACGACCACACCGAACGGTCGGGTGAGGCCGGGCAGAGCGCCGCTGCACCCGCGGCGACGAGCGGGATGATGCCGATGATGCCGCTCGGGGCACTGGGTGCGGCGGGTGCGATGGCTGCCGGTCTCGGGGGTCTGGCCGGCGCGCGGGCTCGCGCCGACCGCGACGTGATCGGCGCGCACGACCTGACCTGGTTGCGGGGGCGAGCCGAGCGACTCCAGACCACGGTCCCGGCATCGATCGCAGGTTGGTTCCGGACCGCGGTGGGCGTCGGGATCGGCCCGCGGGGAGCCCCGGTGGTCGTCGTCGGGACCAACGACCCGCAGCCGTATCAGCGGGTGGGGATGGAACTCGCCGACGACGAGGCACTCACCGCCAACGGCCAGGCGCCCGAACTCGCGGTCCGCGACCACATGGTGCATGCCGGTGTGACGCCGAGAGCGATCGCCGCGGCGACGCCGATGGAGCCCGCCACCATCTCGGCATTGCAGGCCGACGACGTCGTGATCGTGGCGCCACGGACGTAGCGGCTCCGCGATTTCGTCGGCCCGGGGTGTCTCTGGCACAATAGTCGGGTTGCCTGCCGACGATGCCCCGTGTCCGGGGCTGTCTCTCCGAGACCGCCGGCTGCGACGCCAACGACTCGGAGCACGAACCGGTCGAGCCCACGGGCCGCCAGGTTCCTCTGCTCAACGTTCTCCGCCAGACAAGGACCACGACACATGAACACGCTCGACTTCCTCGACAAGCAGTCCCTCCGCGACGACGTGCCGGACTTCGGCCCCGGTGACACCCTCGACGTCCACGTCAAGGTCATCGAGGGCAGCAAGGAGCGCGTGCAGGTGTTCAAGGGCGTCGTCATCCGTCGTCAGGGCGGCGGCGTGCGCGAGACCTTCACCGTCCGCAAGGTGTCCTTCGGCGTCGGCGTCGAGCGCACCTTCCCGGTGCACAGCCCGAACATCGCCAAGATCGACGTCCTCACCCGCGGTGACGTCCGTCGCGCCAAGCTCTACTACCTGCGCGATCTGCGCGGCAAGGCAGCCAAGATCAAGGAAAAGCGCTGACGCGTCTAACCTGACGAGGTGGCCGACACACAGCGACCCCACGATGCCCCCGACGACGACCGCGCCGACGACGCCAAGCGTCCGTGGAGGTTGAAGACCGACCCGGCCGAATCCGATGCCGACGAGCGCGGCAAGCGCAAGTCCGGCTCGGGTTCGCTCCTGCGCGAAGTCGTCATCATCGTGGGGTGCGTCCTTCTCCTCACCTGGGTGCTGCAGACCTTCATCGGTCGGCAGTACGTCATCCCGTCGGAGTCGATGGAGTCCACCCTCATCGGGTGCGACGGCTGCACCAACGACCGCATCGTGATCGACAAGCTCACGTACCGGTTCGGTGATCCGCAACCCGGCGACGTCGTCGTCTTCAAGGGCCCGTCGGAGTCGTGGAACGGCGCCTGGGTGTCGCCCCGATCGACGAATCCGGTGATGCACAAGGCGCAGGATGCGCTGTCGTGGTTCGGGTTCGCGCCGCCGGACGAGAACAACCTCGTCAAGCGGGTCATCGCGACCGGCGGTCAGACGGTGGAATGTCGCAACGACGAGGGCGTCGGCGTGAAGGTCAACGGTCGCCCGTTGCGCGAGCCCTACATCGACATGAAGCTCCAGGAGGAGACGGTTGCGTCGTTCGGGCCCGGTGTCGCCGGGCCGGGCGACCAGGTGCCTCCGTGTCTCGGGCCGGATTTCGGTCCGATCACCGTGCCCGAGGGCAATGTGTGGGTCATGGGTGACAATCGACTGAACTCGCAGGACTCGCGTTACCACGTCGAGGACCAGTACCAGGGCACCGTCCCGGTCAGCGATATCCGCGGCAAGGTCCGGTTCATCATCTACCCCTTCTCGCGGATCGGTGGTGTCGGTTCGTTCAATCCGCAGCAGGGGTGAGACAGCTGTGACGACTCGATGGCCACCCCGCTCACCCGTCCGCCGTGCCGCGGGCCTGCGGACGTTCGAATTCGCCCTGCACCGGCAGGGTCTGGGGCCCGTGGCGGGGGTCGACGAAGCCGGCCGCGGAGCGTGCGCGGGCCCGCTGGTCGTGGCGGCCTGCGTCTTGAAGCCGACGCAGCTCGTCTCCCTCGCCGACCTCGACGACTCGAAACGTCTGACCGAGCGCACCCGCGAGGAGCTGTACCGCTCGGTGACGCGCTACGCGCAGAGCTGGAGTGCGGTGATCATCGAAGCCGCCGAGATCGATCGCATCGGCATCCACGTCGCGAACATCGAGGGCATGCGCCGGGCGGTGGCCGCCCTCGACGTGAAACCGGGGTACGTGCTGTCCGACGGTTTCGCGGTGCCGGGACTGACGGCGCCGTCCCTGCCCGTGATCGGAGGAGACGGGGCGGCCGCGTGCATCGCCGCCGCCAGCATCATCGCCAAGGTCACCCGAGACCGCATCATGGTCGCCATGGACGACGACCTGCCCGGGTACGACTTCGCCATCCACAAGGGCTACAGCACGGCGTTGCACATGTCGCGCATCGACGCCGCCGGCCCCTCACCACAACACCGCATGTCGTACCGTAATGTCGCGGCACGTGTGGTCACCAGCGCAAACGACAACAGGGATAGGCTGACAGGATGAGTGCTGAGGATCTCGAGAAGTACGAAACCGAGATGGAACTCTCTCTGTACCGCGAGTACAAGGACATCGTCGGGCAGTTCTCCTACGTGGTGGAGACCGAGCGGCGCTTCTATCTCGCCAACGCGGTCGAGATGATCCCGCGCAACACCGACGGCGAGGTCTACTTCGAACTCCGCATGAGCGATGCCTGGGTGTGGGACATGTACCGCCCGGCGCGGTTCGTCAAGCAGGTCCGCGTGATCACGTTCAAGGACGTCAACATCGAGGAACTCGAGAAGTCGGAACTCCGCCTGCCCGACGAGCCCTGACCACGCGCAATCTGTTGACAACGCCCTGATCGTTCACAGATCAGGGCGTTGCTCGCTTTCGGACGGTCGGCGAAACCGGTTCTGCGCGAATCTGATCGGCATGAGTGCACAAGCGCGCGACCATCCTCGCCCCGATCGCCGCGGTCATATCGGCCGGCTCGGTGAGGACGTGGCCGCGGATTACGCGATATCCCTGGGCTGGACTGTCCTGGAGCGCAATTGGCGTACCCGCTATGGCGAACTGGATCTGGTGGCCGCGGATGGGTCGGTCCTGGTGATCGTCGAGGTCAAGACCCGCGCGAGCCGCACGTACGACGATCCGGTCATGGCGGTCACGCCGTCGAAGCTCGCCCGGATGCGCCGACTCGCGGGGATGTGGCTGGCGGCGCAGGATCGGCGATGGACGCAGATCCGGTTCGACGTCGTCAGCGTGCGCCTCGACCAGGCCGCTCCCGACGATCTGGCTCGTGCGCAGGTGCGGCATCACCAGGGTGTGCACGTGTGAGCCCGGATGTCACAGCTTGCTCAGATCGGTCCGGATCAGCATCACGTTGTAGTCGCTCCACCGCGATGCGTTGAAGTAGAGCTCCTTCGAATCCCCCTGCAGCGCGGGGGAGTTGGGGAGCATCATCGGTCCGTAGACGACGAGCGCACCACGGGGCACGATGGTCTTCGGTGCACTCCACGGACCTTCGGGATGATCGGCGGTGCGCAGCGTGATGTCGTTGTCGCCATCGAGCATGACGTACTTCTCGAGGTACGGGCTCCAGGCGACCGATAGTTCGGTGACCGGTTGTCGGACGACGACCGCCGAGCCGTCGTCGGGGATCGCGGCGATGTCGTCCACCCAGCCGCGACTCTTCCCGGCCCAGTACTCGTACGCGTCGAGGTCGAGGATGTCCGTGGGTTTGAACCGCGCGAGGAAGGCGGCGCCGAATCGTCCGTTCGGGGTGCCGAACTGGTAGACGTACTCGGCTTCGGGTGTCCCGGGCCGGCCGCGGACGTAGGCGTTCTGCTGGAACTTGCCGTTGTTGAACTCGATCGGACGGAACTCGCCGGGCAGTCGGAGTGAGACCGGAGCATTGATGAGGATCGTGTCCTGGTCGGTGACCCAGGTCTGGCCGTTGTCGTCGGAATGGGCGATCGCCGAGAAGTTGGTGACCCAGTTGCCCGGCGAACCCCACGAGCGCACCGACATGTAGTTGACGTACTGGCGGAAGCCGTCGCCGTGCGGGAGAGAGATGGCCGCCGTCGGGATCGTGGTGACCTCGACGTTGGAGATGCCGAGCGACGGGATCAGTTCCTGCGCGTAGTTCGGTTGACCGGGCGCGATCACCGAACCCGACGTCACGTCGCCGGCGCGACCGGCCGGGACGGAGAGTCCGTTCGCGAGGTTGTCGTCGTCGGTGCGGAGCAGCACGTTGTGCCGCCACTGCTGTCCCGGCGCGTTGCAGTTGCCGAAGGTGTCTCCGAAGGCCATCAGCGTCTGGCCGCGGCCGTTGTCCCAGGAGACGCCGAGATCGGTGCCGCCGATACCGAACCGGCTGAATGTGCGGTTGGCGCTGAGCGGGCCCGTGACCCATCCGACGGTGCGGGATTTGGAACCGACATAGGGGATCAACGGCCGCTGCGGTCCCGGGTTCGGAATCGAGCTGCCCGACGAGCCCTCCGACCCGCTGGAGCCACTCGAGCCGCTGGAACCGCTGGACCCGAAGCCCAGGAAGCTCGAGCCCGTGCTCGCGTTGCCGCACGGCGCGGCGTGCGCGACGCCGGCACCGGTCGTCAGCGCGACCGCGGTGCCGCTGAAGGCGATGACCCCGGCGAGGGCCAGTCGGACACTCGTGGTGAGACGGCTAGACACGCGCGTCCTCCAGTTACTCTTGCGACAGAAGTGATTGACGTGACTATTGTTACTGGAGTTACATGCGGATCGCGCGGTCCGCGGGGTCACGATCTGGTGTCGAGGGGCGTTCGTCCGCAGGATGGGAGCACGTTGGGACCCTCCGATTCGGCAGGTACGAACGTCCGTGTCGGCCAACTTCTCGGTGCGCCGATGTATGACCGCGGCGAGGTCCTCCATGCCGGTTCTGTGGTCCCTGCGTCGCCAGGCGTATATGGCTGGTGGTTCCAACGCCCGCCCTCCCACCTCATGGACGTGTCGTACTGCCGGAGCCGAGATGGCATGACACTCCCATATGTCGGCATCAGCCCCAGGAGACCCTCCGCGTCGGGCGGTCAGTCGGCAGAATCTCCGTCGTCGGCTGCGAACGCACTACCGAGGACGAGCGTCGACGTCGACTCCGCGCCTCAGTCTCGGTGTTCTCCTGGCTGATGAGCTCGGCATCCAGCTCGCCCTACACGGGACGAAAAGGCATTTCGGCGTCGGCGAGCCGGTCCTCAGTGAGTGGATGGGTGACAACACCCGGGTCTCGTGGTTGGCAGTCGACGAACCTTGGCTGGTCGAGGAAGCACTGATCCGCCAGCTGGATGTGCCGCTGAATCTAGAAGGTAACTCGCACAACCCCTTTTACCGCGACCTCAAGCTGGCCCGGGCTCGGGCTGCAGCTTCGGCGACGTCCTAGCGCACGAAGAACCGCTTCTCGGACCTCGTCCGTGATTGCCAGCCGACACGTTCGAGTTCCGGTGTCTCCGAGTCGTGCGCGGGGTAGCCGATACACAGGTAGGCGACAAGCTTCCAGGCCGGCGGTACCGCAAGTGCCTCGGAAACCTCCTCGGGTTCGAGGATGGACACCCACCCCACCCCGACGCCTCGGGCCCGCGCCGCCAGCCAGAGTGTGGAGATCGCGGTGACGACCGAATACTCCAGCGTCTCGGGCACTGTCTGTCGGCCGAGTCCCCGGCCCTGCTCGACACCGGGTTCGCAGAACACGGCGAGGTGGACGGGAGCGTCGTCGAGACCGGCGAGCTTGAGCGACGAATACAGCTGTGCGCGTTCGCCCGTATAACCGTCCAGCGCGTCGGCGTTGCAGCGAGTGAAGCTGTCGCGCACCGATTGCCGGGCTTCGGCGGACCGGACCTCGACCCAGCGCCACGGTTGGCTGTTGCCCACAGACGGAGCCAGTTCGGCTGCGTCGAGGATGTCGGGGAGCACGTGGGGTTCGAGTGGTTCGCGGCGGAAGCAACGGACGTCGCGTCGCCATCGGAGTAGTCGGTCGAGATCGCCGACGAACGCATCGTCGAATGTTCCGTCGTCCATCGGTTGTCGAGCCTAGTCGGGCTGCTGTGAACGGTGGTGCACAACCGCGAGGTCATCCACAGATCGGCTGTGTGAGTGGTTCGGCGCCGCCCGCCACGCGTGTTTCCGGTGAGACTGTGCCCATGTTGGGGCAAACACAGGCGGTGGGGCTCAATGCCTTTGTCGCGCAGGTCGTCGACGTGCAGGCGAGTGTGAGTTCGGGTCTGCCGGGGTTCGCGGTGACGGGTAATCCGGATTCGTCGGTTCGGGAGGCGCGGGATCGGGTGCGGGCTGCGATCAAGAACTCCGGGTTCAGTTTTCCCGAGTTGAAGGTGACGGTGGCGTTGTCGCCGGCCGATATGCCGAAGATCGGTCCGGGGTTCGATCTGTCGATGGCCGTGTCCATTCTGGCTGCCACGCAACAGGTGTCGGCGGAGAAGTTGTCGTCGACGGTTTTTCTGGGCGAGCTCGGTCTGGACGGCACCGTGCGGCCGATCCGCGGGGTGTTGCCGGCGGTGATCGCGGCGCGGCAGGAGGGGTATCGACGGGCGGTGGTGCCGATCGAGACCGTTGCCGAGGCCGCGCTCGTCGAGGGGATGGACGTCGGTGGAGCGAGCAGTCTGAAAGAGGTGACGCAGTGGCTGGCCGGTGACCACGTGCTCGACACGGTGCACGCGGCGACGACGACGCAGGCGCCGCCGGCCCCCGACATGGCCGACGTCGTGGGGCAGCACGAGGCCCGGCACGCGCTCGAGATCGCTGCCGCGGGAGCTCATCACGTCCTGATGACCGGATCGCCGGGGATCGGCAAGACGATGCTCGCGCGGCGGCTGCCGGGCATTCTGCCGCCGCTGGGTCTGGAGGACTCGTTGGAGGTGACGGCGATCCATTCCCTGGTGGGGGAGCTGTCGCCCGGACGTCCGCTGATCACCGAACCGCCGTTCGTCGCCCCGCACCACAGCTCATCGATCACGGCCCTGCTCGGTGGCGGTACCGGTTTCGCCCGGCCGGGCGCGGCGTCCAAGGCGCATCGGGGAGTGCTGTTCCTCGACGAGTGCGCCGAGATGAGTGTCAAGTCGCTCGAATCCCTGCGGGAACCCCTCGAAGACGGCGAGGTCCGGGTGCCCCGGCGTGACGGCATGGCGGTCTACCCCGCGCGCTTTCAGCTGATCCTCGCGGCGAACCCGTGCCCGTGCGCGCCCGCCCACGACGTCGACTGCGTCTGCACGGCCGTCGTGCGGCGGCGCTATCTGGGCAAGTTGTCCGGACCGCTGCTGGACCGCGTGGACATCCGCGTGCGGATGGACCCACCGGGCAACACCGCGCTGATGAGCGGTGCCGGGGAGTCGAGTGCCGACGTCCGGGCCCGCGTCACCGCGGCGCGAGCCACTGCGATCGAGCGGTGGTCGGAATTCGGGTGGCGCACCAATGCCGAGGTTCCCGGGTCCGCGCTGCGGCAGCGGTTCCGGCTGCCGCCCGACGTGCTGCGGCCCATCGAACTGTTCCTCCGAGACGGCCGCGTGACCGCCCGCGGTGCCGATCGCGCTCTGCGGCTGGCATGGACCCTCAGCGATCTGAGCGGGTCCGGGCGTCCCGTCGAAGACGATGTCGCACAGGCACTTCTGTACCGAGACCGAGGAGCGACCTGGTGATCTCCGCCCATTCGTCGGAACCCCGGTCGCCGGAATCCATCGCCTGGGCCTATCTGGCGCGGGTCGCCGAACCGCCGTGCGCCGCGGTCATCGCGCTCGTCGACGACATCGGTCCGGTCGAGGCGGCCGCGGCGATCCGCCGACGCACCGTGCCCGGCGGCCACGAGGCGGTGCTCGCCGCCACTGATGCCCGGAGCGAATCCGACTGTGCGATCGATGATCTGGACACCGCCGAGCGGATCGGTGCGCGCCTGGTGACCCGTGCCGATCCGGAGTGGCCGGCCTGGTCGCTGCTGGCGCTGGGGCAGGCCGACACGGCCGCTCGTGGAGGTGAACCGCTCGCCCTGTGGGTGCGCGGTCCGGCCCGGCTCGACGACCTCGCCGCTGCGTCGGTCGCGTTGATCGGGTCCCGTGCCGCGTCGTCGTACGGCGAACACGTCACGCAGACGCTCGCGTCGGGGTTGTCGGCCCAGGGTTTCGCGGTGCTGTCCGGCGGGGCGTTCGGCATCGACGGCGCCGCTCACCGCGCGGTCGTCGCGGCGGGCGGGGTGACCGCGGCGGTGATGGCGTGTGGGATCGACCGCGACTATCCGGCGTCACACTCGTCGCTGCTGACCGCGATCGCGCGTACGGGCGCGGTGATCAGCGAGTACCCGCCCGGGACGATAGCGGCGAAACATCGATTTCTCACCCGGAACCGACTGGTCGCCGCGATGAGCGGCGCGACCGTGGTCATCGAGGCCGGGCGACGGTCCGGCGCGGCGAACACTGCGGCATGGGCGCGCAAGCTCGGCCGGCCGCTGGGAGCCGTTCCCGGTCCCGTCACCTCGGCGACCTCGGTGGGATGCCACCGGATGATCGCCGACGAGCTCGCCGTGCTGGTGTCCGACGTCGCGTCGGTGGTCAACCTGGTACGACCCGACGGTGGGGGCGACATCGGCCGCGGCCGCGCGAAACCGACCGACGCGCTCGACGCCGAGCAACTACGGGTCCACGACGCCATTCCCGGCCGGGGTGGAGTGGGGATCGACGAGATCGCGTTCGCCGCCGGCCTCGACATCGGAACCGTCCGCGCGGCGCTCGCGCACCTCGACATCAAGGGGTATGTGGAGAACGTGGACGGACGATGGCGGCTGGCGTGACCTCAGCGGCGGGTGAGGATCTCGATGATGACATGCAGATCCTCGACCGTCGCCTCGTTCAGACGGCCATGAGCATGGACGTAACCGATTCCCGCGTACAGAAGCGTCGTCGCGCGAGCGTGTGCCTCGGCCTCCGAGAAACCGAGTTCACGCATCGCGGAGATCGCGATCGAGAAGATCCGGCAGTCGAGTGCATCGACCGAGTTCGCGATCGACTCGTCCGTCTGGGCCCAGCGGCGCAGGGCGGACTCCATCGCCCAGCGACGAGGATCCGACAGCAGACGGGCCATCCCTTCGACCCGTTCGACCGGTGGTAGGGCCTCCAGCGCCTCGATCCGGTCGGCCGCCGCCGACTGGGCACGTCGGCAGTGTTCGGCGAGCGCGGTCTTCAGCGCCCCGATGTCGGTGAAGTGCCAGTAGAAGCTGCCCTTGGTCACACCGAGGCGCGCGCTGAGGCGCGAGATCTTGAGGGCATCGATCCCGTCGTCGACCAGGATCTGGGTCGCGGCCTCCAACCAGTCGTCCACACTGAGCCGCGAGCTGCGGCGCGTGGTGGACTGGTCCACGGGCTGATCCGGCATGGAGTCACCTCTGGTCGGGTCTCGCGACGTCTGACTTTAGGAATGGCAAAGTCTCAAATTCACATCGCTTGATCGATAGAAAACCTTACAACCGCGGATGGGTGGTTCGCCGGCCTAAAGCTAAGGGTGGCCTAATCTCGTAGGCGTAGGGTTGACCCGAAAGGGAGGTTCGATGGCGAAACGCGTGAACACGATGACGGTGCTACGGAGAGAGCGGATCAGCCCGCATTTCGTACGCCTGTACCTGGGCGGGGAGGGGTTCGACGACTTTCGACCGGCCCTGAACAAGTCCGGGGAACCCGACACCGACATGTATGTGAAGTTCGTCTTCGCCCCGCCGGGTGTCAGCTATCCCGAACCGTTCGATCTCCAGGAGATCCGTTCGAACGAGCCCCCCGAGCGGCAACCCGTGTTGCGTACCTACACGGTGCGGCGGGTCGATGCGGAGGCCCGCGAGCTCGTCGTCGACTTCGTCGTGCACGGCACCGAGGGCATTGCCGGCCCCTGGGCGGCCTCGGTAGAGCCGGGCGAGACGATCCGCTTCATCGGGCCGGGTAGTGGCTACCGTCCGCGATCCGATGCCCCCTGGCATCTCATGGCGTGCGACGAGGCGGGTCTCCCCGCGGTGGCCGCCGCACTCGAAGCCCTTCCCGCCGACGCCGTCGCCAAGGTCTTCATCGAGGTCGCCGGCCCCGACGACGAACTCGACCTCGACGCACCCGCCGAGGCGCAGGTCTCCTGGGTGCACCGCGGCGGACCCGCGGCGGACGTCGACGATTCGCTCGCCGGTGACAACGCCCCGCTGATCGCGGCCGTGCGCGCGACGGAATGGCTCGACGGCGAACCGCACGTGTTCATCCACGGAGAGGCGCAAGCGGTCATGCACAACTTGCGTGCCTACATCCGCAAGGAACGCGGCGTGGGTGCGGCCAACGCCTCGATCTCCGGGTACTGGCGGCGCGGCCGGACCGAGGAGGGGTTCCGGCAATGGAAGGCCGACCTGCGGGCCGAGGAGGAGGCCGTCGGCGTCCAGGGCTGAGGCCCACAGGCCGGACAGGCACCGATTCGGCCACGACGCCGCGTGTGCGGTTGCACTCGGGTGCCCGACGCGGTGAGGTCGTGACCATGCTCGACGACTTCGCCGATCACCTGCGCCTGGAGAAAGGGCGCAGCGAGCACACGATCCGCGCCTATGTCGGTGGGGCTCGCGCCCTCGTCTCGTTCGCCGGTGCCCGCGGAATCGCGGTGGCCGACATCGATCTCCCGCTGCTGCGGGCCTGGCTCGCGGAACTGGCCCGGCGCGGCGCCGCGCGCACGACCGTGGCCCGGCAGGTCTCCGCGGCGAAGACGTTCTGCGCGTGGGCGGTCCGCGAGGGCTACCTGGCGGCCGACCCGTCACAGCGGTTGAAGGCGCCCAAGGCGCACCGGACCCTGCCCGCCGTACTGGCCCCCGCCCAGGCAGAAGCCGCGATCGCGGCCACCGGAGTGGATCGTGCCCCCGACGACCCGATCGCCCTGCGGGACCGGGTCATCCTGGAGTTGTTGTACGCCAGCGGAGTTCGAGTGGGGGAGTTGTGCGGGCTGGACGTCGGCGACGTCGACGCCGGGCGACGGGTGGTGCGGGTGATCGGCAAAGGCGACAAGGAACGGTCGGTCCCCTACGGAGAGCCCGCCGCCCGCGCGATCGACGCCTGGCTGCGTTCCGGACGCCCGGCCCTGGTGACCGACGCGTCCGGACCAGCCTTGCTGCTGGGTGCCCGCGGGGGACGGCTCGACCAGCGGATGGCGCGCTCGGTCGTGTCACGCGCGGTCGAGGCGAGCGGAGGCCCGGCGACCGGGCCACACGGACTCCGGCACAGCGCCGCCACTCATCTGCTCGAGGGTGGTGCCGACCTGCGCGTCGTCCAGGAACTGCTCGGACACTCGTCGCTCGCCACGACGCAGATCTACACGCATGTGAGCGTCGAACGTCTGCGGGCCGTCCATCGACAGGCGCACCCGCGAGCGTGACCGCCGTCAGTCGACCGGTTTGAGTCGGACGCGCACGGCCCCGAGCAGGCCGAGCGGGTCCAGGTAGTCCGCCGCACGGCCGCTACCGCGTCGGGCGCCCCAGTGCAGGCAGGCGGGCACCGGGCATCCCGGATGACCTGTCATCACGGTCCCGATGACCTCACCTCGTGAGACGTGATCACCCGCGTCGACACTCGCCTCCACCGGCTCGTACGTCGTGGTCACGCCGTCGGGATGGGACACCGAGACCACCGGCCGTCCGGCGACCGTTCCCGCGAAGCGCACGCGACCGGCGCCCGCCGCGCGGACGGTCTGGCCGCGCCCGGCCGCGAGGTCGACGCCTCGGTGGCCGGGCTGCCATCGCTTCTCGGGCTCGTCGTAGGCGGTCACCACGGTGGGCCGGGGCGACAACGGCGCCGCGTACACACCGACGGACGCGGCGGCCGGGACCGGACCGACGACGCAGAGGACAGTCGGCAGGAACGCGGCGAGGACACGCAGTGATCGGGATGGCACGGTGATTGGACGCAGCGGAAGCCGGATGGGATCCGCCCACAACCGTCTCCGACTGCATCACCACAACCGTCTCCGACTGCATGACCACAACCGTCTCCGACGTGGGCGAAGGCGTTTTGGTGTTCCATCCGCCGCGGCGTAAACTCTCCCACGCACCTCATCGCTCGTTGATGAGGTGACTTCGCGCGCCTGCACTCAGGTCTGTGACGCTCCGGGCTTCGACGCCCTGACCAGCACAGTCGAGAAACACACGCCAAGTGAGCAGTCCCGGAACGGCCCATGCCGTCTCGGGTGGCACTCGGCCGCAGGCGCCAGGGTCGGTACCGACGGTACCGACGACAACTGCGAGAAAAGGACGATCATGGCTGTCGTGACCATGAAGCAGCTGCTGGACAGCGGCGCACACTTCGGGCACCAGACCCGCCGTTGGAACCCGAAGATGAAGCGATTCATCTTCACCGACCGCAACGGCATCTACATCATCGATTTGCAGCAGACGCTGACCTACATCGACAAGGCGTACGAGTTCGTCAAGGAGACCGTCGCCCACGGCGGCACCATCCTCTTCGTCGGCACCAAGAAGCAGGCACAGGAATCGATCGCCGCGGAGGCGACCCGTGTCGGCATGCCGTACGTCAACCAGCGCTGGCTCGGTGGCATGCTCACCAACTTCTCGACCGTCCACAAGCGCCTGCAGCGCCTGAAGGAGCTCGAGACCATGGAGCAGACCGGCGGTTTCGAGGGACGCACCAAGAAGGAAATCCTCATGCTCACGCGTGAGAAGAACAAGCTCGAGCGCACCCTCGGCGGTATCCGCGACATGGCCAAGGTTCCGTCGGCCGTGTGGGTCGTCGACACCAACAAGGAGCACATCGCCGTCGGCGAGGCGCGCAAGCTGAACATCCCGGTCATCGCGATCCTGGACACCAACTGCGATCCCGACCTCGTCGACTACCCGATCCCGGGCAACGACGACGCCATCCGCAGCGCAGCACTGCTCACCCGCGTCGTGGCCTCGGCCGTGGCCGAGGGCGTCCAGGCCCGTGCCGGCGCCGCCAGTGGCGACGCCAAGCCCGAGGCCGGCAGTGGCGAACCGCTGGCAGAGTGGGAGCAGGAACTGCTGACCCAGGCTGCGGCACCGGCCGGCGACGCCGCCGCGACCGACGCCCCGGCTGCTCAGTAGTCCCGACTGCTCGCAGTCCGGTCCCAACACTTTCTCTAAGGAGGCTCGCCGACGATGGCGAACTACACCGCAGCTGATGTGAAGCGTCTCCGTGAGCTCACCGGCTCTGGAATGCTCGACTGCAAGAACGCGCTGGCCAACAACGACGGCGATTTCGACAAGGCCGTAGATGAGCTGCGTATCAAGGGCGCCAAGGACGTGGGCAAGCGCGCCGAGCGCTCCACGGCCGAGGGCCTGGTCGCGGCCAAGGGCGGCGCGCTCATCGAGATCAACTCCGAGACCGACTTCGTCGCGAAGAACGGTGAGTTCCAGCAGCTCGCCGACGACATCGTGAACGCGGCGGCCGCGGCGAAGACCAACGACCTCGACGAGCTGAAGAAGGCTCCGCTCGGCGACGGCACCGTGGACGAGGCCGTGGCGGCTCTCTCGGCCAAGATCGGCGAGAAGCTCGAGCTCCGGCGCGTGGCCTACTACGACGGTCCCGTTGCCGTCTACCTGCACAAGCGCGCGTCGGACCTGCCTCCGGGCGTCGGCGTGCTGGTGTCCTACACCGGTGAGGGCGAGGCCGCCGAGGAGGCCGCTCGCGGCGCCGCGATGCAGGTGGCCGCGCTCAAGGCGCGCTACGCCACCCGCGACGAGGTCCCCGCGGACGTCGTCGAGAACGAGCGTCGTATCGCCGAGCAGACGGCCAAGGAGGAGGGCAAGCCCGAGCAGGCCCTGCCCAAGATCGTCGAAGGTCGCGTCAACGGCTTCTACAAGGACGTCGTGCTGCTCGACCAGGCCTCGGTTCAGGACTCGAAGAAGTCCGTCAAGGCCCTGCTCGACGACGCCGGTGTGACCGTCAAGGCCTTCACCCGGTTCGAGGTCGGCCAGGCCTGATCGAACGCGTTCCACATCGCCCCGTCTCCGTCGAGGAGACGGGGCGATGTGCGTTCATGGGGTCCGTCGCGTCCGCAGAGCGGCGGCGAGTGCCCCGATCGCCACGGCGACGAGACCCAGCATCACCAAGGTCGTCCTCAGCGCGGCCAGGAAAGTCCGAGCGGTCACAGACCGCGCCGCATCCTGAGTCCAGGGCCGTGCCTGCGCGGCGACCGCGGCGACCGCCGGCGACGTCGGTCCGCCCGCGCAGGCGGGCGCCGGTCGCTCCGGATGTGCGGACCGCAGCTGATCGCTCGCGCAGGATGCGAAACGATCGGCGACCGCCCCGTGCAGCACCGGGCGAACCGGTGACTCCGACAGCGACGCAACGAGTTCGGCTCTCACCGCCGGAACCGTCTCGCTTGTCCGGCCGGCCACCTGACCGAAGAAGAAGAGGGTGACGACCGCCAGCCCGATCGAGGCGCCGATCTGCTGAACAGTGGGGATCGTCCCGGTTGCCGTGCCCACCGTGGCTTCGGTCGTGTCGGACAGGATCACGGCCTGCAGCGGTGCGATGAACACACCCGTCCCCAGACCGCCGAGTACGAGGGGACCGAGGATGCCAAGCACCGGCAGGGTCTCCGCAGCCGGTTCGATGATCATCGCGAGCCAGACGAATCCGGCTCCGACGGCGACGGATCCGGCCATCAGGGTGTGCGGGGCGGTGATGCGGGCGACCACGCGTGGTGAGGCGAGTGAGCCGACCGCGGCGCCGATCGCGAAGGGCAGGGCCAGCATCCCGGTCCCGAAGGCCGAGTAGCCGAGTCCGAACTGAGCCGAGATCGACACGGTGAAGAAGAACCCGGCGAACACACTGAAGAACAGGAGCGACAGGAGAAGCCCGACCGCGAAGCGGCGCGAGGCGAACAGCCGTGGTCGTAACAGGGGAGTGCCACCGCGGGCGTCGACACGCACCTCGTGAACAGCGAACAGCGTCAACAGGATTCCGGCCGTCCCGATCATCCCCCACAGGATCGGGGGCCACCCCAACTCGCGTCCGAGGGCCAGCGGGTACAGCAGCAGGAACAGCGCCGTTGCCGACAGCACCACGCCCGGGACGTCCACGCGTCCCGGCGACGGTTCGCGCGCGTCGGGTAGGCGGCGGTGGGCGAGCAGGCACGAGAGCAGGCCGAGCGGCACGTTGACGAAGAAGATCGCGCGCCAGCCCCATCCGAGAACGTCGGCGTCGACGAGGAAGCCGCCGATCACCGGACCGAGGATGGCGGCGATACCGGCGACGGCCCCGTAGACGCCGAAGACCAGTCCGTGACGCCTCTTGTCGAACAGGGCCGCGATGAGAGCCAGGGTCTGCGCGGACATGAGCGCCGCACTCACGCCTTGTATTCCGCGACAGGCGATGACTTCAGCAGGACCGGTCGCCACACCGCACAGCACCGACGTCACGGTGAAGGCCACCATCCCGACCACGAACATCCGCCGGCGTCCGACACGCGCCCCCAGTGTCGCTGCGGTCAGCAGGGTGCACGCGAACGACAGGGTGTACACCGTCAGCACCAGGAGTTGCTGCGACGTCGACGCGCCGAGATCCCGGGCGAGATCGGGCAGAGCGATGTTGACGATGGTGGTGTCCAGCATCTGCATGAACACCCCGAGCAGGCATCCCGCGAGAGCCGCCCAGGCCCCCGGACGATCGCGCAGAGCGCCCGTCGTCTCCCGGCCCGCCGCGGGGCCGGCGGTCACGGTGCGAGGGCCGGCAGCAAGGGTCGGTAGTCGCCCAGGTCGGCGACCGCGGACATCACCGCGACGAATCGTTCGACATACTGCGTGACGGACTCGCGCGCGATCTCGGTGTCGGGGTACAGCAACGTGATCGAGGTCTGGCCGGAGAACCGATTGACCCACATGTACACCTCTTCGCTGCTACCACGATTGCCGAAGAGGCACCCGTTCCCGGCTTCGAAGATCTCGACACCGGGTAGTTTGCGGACGTCGATGTAGGACACCATCGGCACCGCCCAGCCGGACCGGACCGCGATCTCGTCGGCGGGTTCCACGAGTTCGAGAACCCGGTGAAACGAGATGTCGGTCAGTTCTTTTCCGGACTCGTAGCTGCGCGCAGCCTCCGGCACCAGGGAGCGGAACGTGGTGTCGTCGTCGACGGTGAGTGGAACGGGGATCAGGCTCGTGAACCAGCCCACCGACTTCAACTCCGCGGCGCCCGATCTCGTGCTCTTCGGTGTCATCCCGAAATACTCACTTCGACCGGTGAATTCGGCGTACACGAGGGCGGCCGCCGTCATGATCCCGGCAATCATGTTGGCGCCCAGATCGCGACAGATCTGCTCGAAGCGCGCGGCGGTCGGCTCGTCGAACAGGGTCGAGTTCACGATCGCGCTGCGCGTGTAGGTCTGCGCGCGGGTGCCGAGCGGCAACGGAAAACCGGGCAGCCGGCCGCCGTTGGCCTGCACCAGGTCGATCCAACGCTGGACGTACGGTGATCGACGGGTCAACTGGCGCGACACGGCGCGCTCGCGCGCGCAGTAGTCGAGGTAGCTGCCGACCGGGGGCAGCTCGGCGTCGCCGCCGAAGGCCGCATTCATGTAGAGGGTCAACAGATCCACGCAGGTGATGGCCTGGGAGATCCCGTCGGTGTTGAGATGGTCGGCGGCGGCGTAGAGGGTGAACCCGCCCTCCCACTCGATGGCCCCGAAGGTGAAGCAGTCCCAGTTGAACGGCCCCGAGGTCTCGTCCTGCACGTGCGTCCGCAGTTGTACGGCGTCGCGGTCTCCGTATACGACCGGGATGAGTTCGACGACCTCCGGGGGCACGAGATGGCGGAGGACCGAACCGCCGTCCTCCATCGAGAACCACGACCGGAAACTGTCGTGGCGCCGCACGAACTCGTTGACCGCGCTCGTCATGGCGGACACGTCGAGTGGGGCCGAGACGTCGAACGCCATCAGGCAGAGCCGCGCGAAACGGAAACCCGCGGACTCGTTGCGCCACGCCACACGCAGGTACTCCTCCTGCTGGTGGGACGGTGGGGAGGGATGCACAGGAGCCCGATCGGCATTCGTCACCGAAGCGAGGGAGGCCACCCAGCTGGTCAGGTGACCGGGACGGGGCTCCCATTCCTCGATGAGGCCGAACTTCATCATGTGTGCTCCTCGATTCGCCTGCGGGAAAGTGGATCCGGCGACCGACGCACCAGAGATGTCCGAGGTGTCCCCGACGGTGGAGCGGCCGACCGGGACGCACCCTACCGCACGGTAACCTCGACGGCCGGGGAAACGGGACAACCGTGGTGCGATGAGACGTTGTATCAGTCCCTGTCTCCCTGTCTCATCGAATGCCGTTGCGGTGCTGGACGATTGACCCATGTGGACATCGGGCGGTGCGTCGGGCACACTGCCGGGGTTGCGCGTGTGACGGCGGTCGCACCCGAATGAAGGCGAGGGGTATGGACGACGGGTCTGCCAACGGTGACCGACCGGGGAACCTGCACACGACGGTGCGGACCGCGACCCTCGTGATCGCGCTGCTCGCTGCGACACTCGGACTGGCGGCGCCCGCCGCCGCGACACCCGCGCCCGCTCGCATCGTCGGCGAGACGGTACAGCGCGGGGGTGAGATCGAGGTCGCCGTCCGGTCGGTGGCGATGCGTCGGGTGGTCCCGGTCAAGGTGTGGCCGGCCCGCGGACAGGGGCCCGCCCCGACGCTCTACCTCCTCAACGGCGCGGCCGGCGGCGAAGGTGGGAGCAGTTGGTTCGACCGGACCGACATCCGGACCTTCTTCGCCGACGAGAACGTCAACGTCGTCGTCCCGATGGGCGGCGCGGCGAGCTACTTCACCGACTGGCAGCGGTCCGACCCCGTGCTGGGGCGGCAGAAGTGGGCGACCTTCCTCACCGAGGAGTTGCCGGCAACGATCGACGAGCGCTTCGACGGCGCCGGGCGCAACGCGATCGCCGGGATCTCGATGGCGGGCACGTCGGTGTTCCAGCTGGCCCTGCACGCGCCGTCGGTCTATCAGGCGATCGGCTCATTCAGTGGCTGCGCCCAGACCAGCGATCCGCTCGGCCAGGCCGTCGTCCGGATGGTCGTCGAGGGCCGCGGCGGTGCGAACACCCTGAACATGTGGGGACCTCCCGACGATCCCGCGTGGCGTGCCAACGATCCGTACCTGCATGCCGAGGCGTTCCGGGGCACGTCGATCTACGTCTCGAACGGATCCGGGATGCCGGGCCGGTACGACACCCTCGACGGCCCCGGCATCGAGGGCAACGGCTCCAAGCTGTTCGACCAGATCGCGATCGGGGCGGTGATCGAGACCGCCACGGCGCAGTGCACGAGGAACCTCCAGCGGCGGATGCGCGACATCGGTGTGCCGGCGACGTTCCACCTCTACGAGGGCGGGACCCATGCGTGGCCGTACTGGCAGGACGAACTGCATCGTGCCTGGCCGCAGTTCGAGGCGGCCCTACGCGGCTGAATCCCCAGGGCACCCTCGCGCGGCGCGCACGACGCGTATCGCGGGTCGGTTCCGGTGACGACGTACGATAGTTCACCGAACCGACGAGTGAGGAAGCCGATGAGTGAAGCGTCCGACCCCATCCGGCGGGATGGATTCCGTAGGGTCTTGCTGAAGTTGGGCGGCGAGATGTTCGGTGGCGGCGAAGTCGGGCTCGACCCCGACGTCGTGGGTACCGTCGCCGACCAGATCGCCGACGTCGTCAATTCCGGTGTCCAGGTCGCCGTCGTGATCGGCGGCGGCAACTTCTTCCGCGGCGCCGAGCTCCAGCAACGAGGGCTCGACCGAAGTCGCTCGGACTACATGGGCATGCTCGGCACGGTCATGAATTGCCTTGCGCTGCAGGACTTCCTGGAGAAGCGCGGGATCTCGACCCGGGTGCAGACCGCCATCACGATGGGGCAGGTCGCCGAGCCGTATCTCCCGTTGCGTGCCCAGCGGCACCTGGAGAAGGGCCGCGTCGTCATCTTCGGCGCCGGCATGGGGATGCCGTACTTCTCCACCGACACCACCGCGGCCCAGCGTGCGCTGGAGATCAAGGCCGAGGTGGTCCTGATGGCCAAGGCGGTCGACGGCGTGTACGACGCCGACCCGCGCACCAACCCCGACGCCACCCTCTTCACCGAGATCACTCACCGCGAGGTGCTCGACAAGGAGCTCAAGGTCGCCGACGCGACGGCCTTCAGCCTGTGTATGGACAACAAGATGCCGATCTTGGTGTTCAATTTGCTCCAGCAGGGCAATATCGCCCGTGCGGTCGCAGGCGACCGCATCGGCACCCTGGTCAGCACCTGAACCGGCGCCTGACCCCGAGATCGACGAGAACACCGACCGAACGGAACAAGGACGAAGATGATCGACGACGCGTTGCTCGACGCCGAGGAGAAGATGGAGAAGGCGGTCAACGTCGCCAAGGAGGACATGGGCTCCATCCGCACCGGGCGGGCGAACCCGGCCATGTTCAACAAGGTCAACATCGAGTACTACGGCTCGATGACCCCCGTGACCCAGGTCGCGAGCATCAACACGCCCGAACCGCGACTCGTCGTGATCAAGCCGTATGAGGCGTCGACGCTGCGCGACATCGAGACCGCGATCCGCAACTCCGACCTCGGGGTCAATCCGACCAACGACGGCACGATCATCCGCGTCGCCGTCCCGCAGCTCACCGAGGAGCGTCGCCGCGATCTGGTCAAGCAGGCCAAGGGCAAGGGTGAGGACGCGAAGGTCGCGATCCGCAACGTGCGCCGCAAGGCTGCCGACGAACTCAAGCGCATCCAGAAGGACGGCGAGGCCGGCGAGGACGAGGTGTCGCGCGCCGAAAAGGAACTGGACAAGACCACGGCGACCTACGTGCACCAGATCGACGACTTGGTCAAGCACAAAGAAGACGAATTGCTCGAGGTGTGAACGAGGTTCCGCAACGGGGCGGTGAGAAGAAGTCGCGCGCCGGCCGCGACCTGCCGGCCGCGATCGCGGTCGGCGGCACACTCGGCATCAGCATCATCGCGATCCTGATCTTCGTCCCGAAGGTCTGGTACGGCCTCGTGGCGGTCGCGTTCGCGGTCGCCACCTGGGAGGTCATCAAACGTCTCCGCACCGGCGGCTACGACGTCGCCCTCTGGCCACTGCTCATCGGCGGCCAGGCCATCATCTGGGCGAGCTGGCCCTGGGGTCCGACCGGAGCCCTCGTCGCCTTCGTGGCGACGGCCCTGGTGTCGATGGTGTGGAAGCTCCTCGGGCAGGGCATCGACAAGGCGCCGGTCAACTACCTCCGCGACCTCGCCGTCACCGTGTTCGTGCTGGCGTGGTTGCCACTGCTCGCGTCGTTCGGCGCCCACCTGGTGGTACAGGACGACGGGGCTGCCAGAGTGGCCACGCTGATGGTCGTGGTGGTGTGCTCCGACGTCGGCGGCTATGCCGCGGGCGTGATGTTCGGCAAGCACCCGATGGCGCCGGCGATCAGTCCGAAGAAGTCCTGGGAAGGCATGGTGGGCTCGCTCGTCGTCGGCACTGTCGGTGCCGTCGGCTGCGTGGTGTTCCTGCTCGAGAGCCACTGGTGGATCGGCATCATCCTGGGGCCGGTCCTGGTGGTTTGCGCGACCCTCGGCGATCTCGTCGAATCCCAGGTGAAGCGCGATCTCGGGATCAAGGACATGGGCACGCTGCTGCCCGGCCACGGTGGCATCATGGATCGGCTCGACAGCCTGCTGCCGTCGGCGTTCGTGGTGTGGGTCGTGCTCACCGCGCTGCTCTGAGCACGCGCCACCGCGCCGCCGGACGCTACTTGGCTGCCTTCTTCAGCGCGCGCCGCAGTTGCAGCATCCGCAGGCCGCCCACGAGCGCGACGACCAGTGCACCGGCGATGGCCGCGATCAGCAGGCTGACCCCGAGGGGCAGGTTGACCTCCCAGAACAGCAAGTCGATGGTCTGCGACTGGAGGTTCTGCACGATGAAGACGAGCAACAGGACCAGGATGATCGCGCCGATCACCACGCCGAACCAGGTGGCGCGCGTCCGCGTGTGCTCCACGTCGGCGACCGTGCGGCGGAGACGATCGCGATGGTCCGGGTCAGGGGCGTGCTGCTCCGGGGTGTGCGCGTGACCGGTCGCCGGTGGCGGTGACCCGGCGGGCTGTTCGCCCCACGCCGGTACCGAACCCGTGTGCCGTCGGTCCTCGGGTGTCGTCATCACTTCATCATGACATGCGACAATGGCGAAATGACCTCATTGCCACTTGTGTTCGACGCGCCCAAGCGTGGGCGGCCGCCGACACACTTCGCCGACCTCGACCCCGCCGGTCGCGTCGCGGCGCTGGCCGACCTGGGGCTGCCGAAGTTCCGGGCCGATCAACTGGCCCGCCAGTACTATGCGCGCCTCAACGGTGACGTCGACGAGATGACGGATCTGCCGGCGGCGTCGCGCGAATCGGTGCGGGACAAGCTCTTCCCGCAGCTGCTCACCCCGGTCCGGCACATCTCCTGCGACGACGACTCCACCCGCAAGACGCTCTGGCGCCTGCACGACGGCACGCTCCTCGAGAGCGTCCTCATGCGCTACACCGATCGCAACACGCTGTGCATCTCGAGCCAGGCGGGCTGCGGCATGGCCTGCCCGTTCTGTGCCACCGGGCAGGGCGGACTGGACCGCAACCTGTCGACCGCCGAGATCGTCGATCAGGTGCGGGCCGCGGCCCGCGCGCTGCGCGACGGGGAACTCGGCGAGCCCGGACGCCTTTCGAACGTCGTGTTCATGGGAATGGGTGAGCCGCTGGCCAACTACAAGCGCGTGGTCAGCGCCGTCCGGCAGATCACATCGCCGGCGCCGGAGGGCCTCGGGATCTCCGCCCGCTCGGTGACCGTGTCGACCGTCGGTCTCGCGCCGTCGATCCGCCGTCTCGCTGACGAGGGGCTCGCGGTGACGCTCGCCGTCTCGCTTCACACGCCCGACGACGAACTGCGCGACACCCTCGTCCCGGTCAACAACCGGTGGTCGGTCGCCGAGGTGCTCGAGGCGGCCCGCTACTACGCCGACACCACCGGACGGCGCGTCTCCATCGAGTACGCACTCATCCGGGACGTCAACGACCAGCCCTGGCGGGCCGACCTGCTGGGGGAGAAGCTGCACCGGGCCCTCGGGTCACTCGTTCACGTGAATCTCATCCCGCTGAACCCGACGCCGGGTTCGGAATGGGACGCCAGTCCCAAACCGGTCGAACGCGAGTTCGTACGCCGGGTCCGCGAGCAGGGAGTCTCGTGCACCGTTCGCGACACGCGCGGGCAGGAGATCGCCGCTGCCTGTGGACAGCTGGCGGCCGAAGAGCGCTGAGACCTCGATGTGCCGGACAGGGACCGGCTCAGACCGCGCAGACGACAAACGCCGAGCGGATCACCGCTCGGCGTTTGTCGTAGATGTGGCGAGGTGGCCGGTCAGGACCACTTTCCGCGGTTCATCCACCATCCGCGCACGGCGAAGAACAGGGTGCCCGCGGCGAAGGCGATGAGATACAGGTCCTCGATGCGTCCGGTGTGGTTGCCGATGATCATCGCGAGCAGGAACAGCGCGAAGAAGATGGCCGCACCGTAGAAGGTCTTGGTCGCCGCTCCGTGCCAGCCGAACCGGGCGGACGGGGCATCGGCGGGCTCGCGGCGCCAGCCGGTGTCGATGACCTCGACTTCGCCATGCCCCCCATCGCCGTGCCCCACAGTGTGCTCCACATCGGTGCTTGCCACAGCCACTCCTCACAGCGCGGACGTCAGATGTCTGACGATCGGTAGTAGTTCTCCGAGCAGCATAGCGGCACCTCCTGCCCGCAGGTCGGTCCGGTGTCACCGGCGGCGGCGGTTCCTCGACGAGGATGGTCCAGAATGGGTGCGTGCCCACACGCGTGCTGATCCTCGGCTCCACCGGTTCCATCGGCGTACAGGCTCTCGAGGTGATCGCCGAGCATCCGGATCGTTTCGAGGTCGCCGGTCTGGGTGCCGGCGGGTCGAATCCCGATCTGCTCGCCGATCAGGCCGCCGCGTTCGGCGTGCCGGCCTCGCGGATCGCCGTCGCCGACGCCACGCGGGCGCAGGAATTCGGCGAACGTCTCGGCGGCCGGGTCCTGAATGGACCGGACGCCATGTGCGATCTGATCGACGCCGTCGCCGCGGACACCGGGGTCGATGTCGTCCTCAATGCCGTCGTCGGCTCGATCGGCCTGGCGCCCAGCCTCGCCGCACTCCGATCGGGTGCCCGGCTCGCGCTGGCCAACAAGGAATCACTCGTCGCCGGCGGGGCGCTCGTCCTCGACGCCGCCGCTCCCGGGCAGATCGTCCCGGTCGACTCCGAGCACTCCGCGATCGCGCAATGCCTGCGCGCGGGAACGGCCGCCGAGGTGGATCGACTGGTCCTCACCGCGTCGGGTGGCCCGTTCCGCGGATGGACCCGTGCGCAACTCGAGGACGTCACCCCCGAGCAGGCCGGCCGACATCCCACATGGTCGATGGGCCCGATGATCACGCTCAACTCCGCGACCCTGGTCAACAAGGCCCTCGAGGTCATCGAGGCGCACCTGCTGTTCGGCGTCGACTACGACCACATCGACGTCACCGTCCACCCGCAGTCGATCGTGCACTCGATGGTGACCTTCGTCGACGGGGCGACGGTGGCGAAGGCCTCACCGCCGTCGATGAAGCTGCCCATCGCCCTGGCCCTGGGATGGCCGGACCGGGTGCCCGGTTCGTCGACGGCCTGCGACTTCTCGACTGCGTCGTCGTGGACGTTCGAGCCCGTCGACGACGCGGTGTTCCCGGCGATCGACCTGGCTCGACGCGCCGGTGCGGCGGGAGGCAGCCTGACGGCCGTCTACAACGCCGCCAACGAGGCCGCCGCAGCAGGGTTCTTCGCAGGTGCGATCCGGTTCCCGCGCATCGTCGAGGTCATCGAGGAGGTGCTCGGCGAGGCAGATCAGTGGCGCCGGACGCCAGGTACTGTGGAAGAGGTCTTCGCCGCCGATCGGTGGGCCCGGGATCGTGCTGCGCAGCTGGTCGCGGCCGCATCCGTCTGATCGGCGGCCCTCGTGAGCGGGTGCGCCCCGTGATCCGGATGGAGTAGGTACGTGAGTTTCGCGATCGGCGTCACGCTGTTCGCCGTGGCGCTGTTGCTGTCGGTCGCCTGGCATGAATGTGGTCACATGTGGGCCGCGCAGGCGACGGGCATGAAGGTGCGGCGATACTTCGTCGGTTTCGGTCCCACGATCTGGTCCACCCGTCGCGGCGAGACCGAGTACGGGATCAAGGCGCTGCCGCTCGGCGGATTCTGCGACATCGCCGGAATGACCCCGCACGAGGAGCTGGCCTGGGACGAGAAGGACCGGGCTATGTACAAGCAGAAGGCCTGGAAACGCCTGGTCGTGCTGTTCGCCGGACCGGCCCAGAACTTCCTCCTCGGTTTCGTTCTCATCATCATCGTCGGTCTGACGTTCGGACTGCCGAACCTCAACCCGGGGCCGACCCCGGCACGCGTCGCCGAGACGCAGTGCGTGCCGGCGACCAGCACGATCGTCGACGGTGAGAAGAAGGACGCGCCCTGTGCCGCCGGCACCGGTCCCGCGGAGGTCGCCGGGTTGCTCCCCGGCGACGACATCGTGGCGATCAACGGCCAGCCGGTCGACCGGGCGTCGGATCTGACCCCGGTGATCCGCGAGTCCGCCGGCCCGGTCGCGCTGACGGTCGACCGCGACGGTCAGCGACTCGACCTGACGATGACCCCCGAGCCCACCACTGTGACGACGACGAACGCCGACGGCACCAGCGAGACCCAGACCTACAACATGGTCGGGATCGCCTACGACGTCCCGCCGACCGTCATCACCTACAGCGGCTTCGAGATCGTGCCCGGCGCGATCGGCTTCACCGGCGACCTGTTCGTCGAGACCTGGAACGCGCTGCTGTCCCTGCCGTCGAAGATCGGTGCGCTGTGGACCGCGGTCACCGGCGGCGAACGCGCCCTCGACACCCCGGTCAGCGTCTACGGCGCCTCGGTTCTGGGCGGACAGGCCGTCGAGCGCGGGCTGTGGGACCTGTTCTGGATGCTGCTGATCAGCATCAACTTCTTCCTGGGACTGTTCAACCTGGTCCCGCTCCTCCCGCTCGACGGCGGACACATGGCGATCGTCGGCTACGAGAAGGGGCGCGACACCGTGCGGCGCTGGTTCGGCCGGGCACCCGGTGGGGCCGTCGACTACTACAAACTGCTCCCGATCACCTACGCCGCCGTCGTGATCATGGCCGGCTTCATGGTGCTCACGCTCACCGCCGACATCATCAACCCGATCAACCCGTGGCAGTGACCCGGACGATCCGGGTCGCCGTCCGGCGCCGAATACCATCAGAGAACCGAAACCCCCAGAGGTGAACGAGATGAACGCCCCGACTCCCGCGACCGCTGTGCCGATCGGACTCGGCATGCCCGCCGGACCACCGCCGGTGCTCGCCCCGCGTCGGAAGACCCGGCAGTTTTTCGTCGGCTCGGTCGGCGTCGGCAGCGACCACCCGATCTCGGTGCAGTCGATGACGACCACCAAGACCCACGACATCAATGCCACCCTGCAGCAGATCGCGGAGTTGACGGCCTCGGGGTGCGACATCGTGCGTGTCGCGTGCCCGCGTCCCGAAGACGCCGAGGCGCTGCCGATCATCGCCAAGAAGTCCAAGATCCCGGTGATCGCCGACATCCACTTCCAGCCGAAGTACATCTTCGCCGCGATCGACGCCGGCTGTGCCGCCGTGCGTGTCAACCCGGGCAACATCAAGGAGTTCGACGGCCGGGTCAAGGAGGTCGCCAAGGCGGCCGGTGATGCCGGGATCCCCATCCGGATCGGCGTCAACGCCGGGTCCCTCGACAAGCGGATCCTGCAGAAGTACGGCAAGGCGACCCCGGAGGCGCTCGTCGAGTCGGCGCTGTGGGAGGCCGGGCTGTTCGAGGAGCACGGCTTCGGCGACATCAAGATCTCGGTGAAGCACAACGACCCGGTGATCATGGTGGAGGCCTACCGCCAGCTCGCCGCCGCCTGTGACTACCCGCTGCACCTCGGGGTCACCGAGGCCGGGCCCGCCTTCCAGGGCACGATCAAGTCCGCCGTCGCCTTCGGCGCGCTGCTCAGCGAGGGCATCGGCGACACCATCCGGGTGTCCCTGTCGGCCCCGCCGGCCGAGGAGATCAAGGTCGGCGACCAGATCCTGCAGTCGCTGAATCTCCGCCCGCGCAAACTCGAGATCGTCTCATGCCCGTCGTGCGGCCGCGCCCAGGTCGACGTCTACAAGCTGGCCGACGAGGTCACCGCCGGACTCGAGGGCATGGAGGTCCCGCTGCGCGTGGCCGTGATGGGGTGCGTCGTCAACGGCCCCGGTGAGGCCCGCGAGGCCGACCTCGGCGTGGCCTCCGGAAACGGCAAGGGGCAGATCTTCGTCAAGGGCGAGGTCATCAAGACGGTTCCCGAGGCGCAGATCGTGGAGACCTTGATCGAAGAAGCGCTGCGGATCGCCGAGGAATCAGGAGAAACTGGAGACGGTACTCACGTGGGCCCGCCCGTGGTGACCGTTTCCTAGGTCGGCGGGAGGCTCGAGAGGGAGGAGCGGCGTTGCTGAAGCTACTGGGCGACAAGCCGCTCGGCGCTCGTGATGCGGCTGCTGTCGAACGTGTCCTCACCTCGGACCCGGTGGCGATGTGCATGGTCGCGGCCCGCTTCGAGACGCACGGGATCAACCCCCGGCTGCTGGGCGGCGAGCTGTGGACCGCGCAGAATCCCGCGTCGTCCCTCTGCTTCTCCGGCGCCAACCTGATCCCGCTCACCGGTTCGCCCGAGGATCTCGACTACTTCTCCGACCGCGCCATCGCCGGGCCGCGGGCATGCTCCTCCATCGTCGGCCGCGCCGACCTCGTGATGCAGATGTGGGAACAGATCGAGCCGGTGTGGGGTCCGGCGCGTGAGGTCCGGCCGGTGCAGCCACTGCTCGCCCTCACGTGTTGTGCGGCGGTACCCGCCGACCCGCTCGTGCGGCTGGTGACCCTCGACGACCTCGACGCGTACATGCCCGCGGCCATCGACATGTTCATCGGCGAGGTCGGTGTCGATCCGACGGCCGGCGACGGCGGTCGTTCCTACCGACGACGCCTCGCCTCGCTCATCACCGCGCAGCGGGTGTTCGCCCGGTTCGACGGCCCCGACGTCGTGTTCAAGGCCGAGATCGGCTCGCTGTCCCGCCGGGTCGGCCAGATCCAGGGAGTCTGGGTGGATCCCGACCGGCGCGGTGAGGGACTGGGACTGGGTGGTACCGCGGCCGTCGCGGAGGCCGTCGCCGCTCACGGCCGCATTCCGAGTCTGTACGTCAACAGCTTCAACGTGACCGCGCGCGCGGTGTACGACCGCATCGGGTTCACCGAGGTCGGCACCTTCGCGACCGTCCTCGTCGACTGAGTGCCCGCCCCGCGTGGCGTCGCGGGATTCCGGCCGGGCCACCCTAGACTCGACCGCGATGTGGCGCATGCGAACTCGATGGACCCCGGCGGTGATCGTCGCGGTGTGTGCTGCCGTGACGGTGGCCACCGTCGGTTGCTCGGCCTCCGAGGACGACGGCCCGCGCCGCGCCGCGGAGCGCTTCCTGCAGGCCTACGCCGATCGTGAGGTCGCGTCCGCGGCGGCGCTGACCGACACCCCCGCTGCCGCGGAGTCCGCGATGGAGTCGGTCTGGGCCGGGCTAAACGCCGAGGCACTCGAGTCGCAGGCCGGGCGGGTCCGCGTCACCGGGGACACCGCCGAGGTGGACGTCGACTACACGTGGGCGCTGCCGCGGGGCCGCGACTGGGCCTACGACGCCACCCTGCGGATGGGCCGGTCCGACGACGGCTGGGCGGTGCGCTGGGCGTCAACGAACATCCATCCGAAACTCGGTGCCGATCAACGCCTTTCGCTCCAGATTGTCGAGGCGCCGCGCGCGACGGTCAATGAGTCCGACGGCTCGGAGGTGATGGTCAACGGCACCGTCGTGGGCGTCAACTTCGATGCGACCGCTGCCGCGGAACAGGGCGCGTCGGTCGCCGAGTCGGTGACCGGTGCGGTCGCGGTACTGCGCCGGTTCAGTCCCTCGCTCAACGAGCAGACGATCATCGAGCAGGTCACCGCGAACCGGCAGCAGTACCCGCTCGCCCGGCTGTCCCACGACCAGTTCGACCGATTGCGTGACCAACTGGCGATCCCCGGCGTCGTGACCAACGAACAGGCCGAACTGGTTCCCGAGGACCCGAGATTCGCGCCCGCCCTGCTGACCGAGGTCAAGAAGGTCGTCGACTCCGAGGTGTCGGGGCGGGCGGGCTGGCGGGTGGTGACGGTCAACCCCAACGGTCTCGACGCCGACGTCCTCGCCGACCACGACCCGGACCCCGCGCCGGCGGTCTCGCTGAGTCTGTCGCGGACGGTGCAGAACGCGGCCCAGCGAGCGGTCAACGCCACCAACCGGTTCCAGATCGCGCTGGTCGTCGTGCAGCCGTCCACGGGGCGGATCCTCGCGGTCGCCCAGAATCCCGCGGCCGACCGGTCGGGGCCCATCGCGACGACCGGTCTGTACCCGCCCGGGTCGACCTTCAAGATGGTGACCGCCGCGGCCGCGATCAGCCATCGGATGGCCACCCCCGACACCCCCGTCGGATGTCCCGGCGCGATCCAGATCGGTCCGCGCCTGATCCCGAACTACGACGGGTTCTCGCTGGGGACGGTGTCGATGCTGCGGGCGTTCGCGCAGTCCTGTAACACCACGTTCGCCAAACTCGCCAGCGAGATGGGGCCGTCGGATCTCGCGCACGCCGCGGCCGCGATGGGCGTCGGACAACACTACGAGATCGCCGGCCTCGACGCCGTGTCCGGCTCGGTGCCGATCGAGAACGAACTCGTCGCCCGCAGTGAGGACGGCTTCGGGCAGGGCAAGGTCCTCGTCTCGCCGCTGGGGCTGTCTCTGGTGGCCGCCACCGTGGCGAACGGTCGGAAGGCGCCGGTGCCGCAACTCATCCTGGACAAGCCCACGAAGGTCGAGGGACCGACGCCCACGATGGCACCCGAGGTCTACGCCCAGCTGCGCCCGATGATGCGTGAGGTCATCACGAGCGGTACGGCGTCGGTGATCGATGGCCAGGGTGCGGTGTTCGGCAAGACCGGTGAGGCGGAGTTCGCCGGCGGGTCACACGCCTGGTTCGCCGGCTACCGCGGCGACATCGCGTTCGCCACCCTCGTCGTGGGCGGCGGTGACTCGAACAACGCGGTGGCCGTCACCCGCGACTTCTTCGCCGGTCTCGGGCCGGGCTACGCGGTGCGCCCTCTCTCCTGAGACGCCTCACCCCGGTGGCACCATCGTTTAGGCGCCCCCGGGTGTCCGGACGGGGAGGATCACCCGTCGCCCGGCATGCTCGATGACCTCGACGGGGTGGTCGTAGGTGTGGCTGAGCAGGTCGACGGTCATCACCTCCGGCGTCGGCCCGATCGCGAGCAGCCGGCCGTCCTTCATCACGGCCACCCGGTCGGCGTAGGCGGCCGCGAGGGAGAGGTCGTGCACCACCAGCAGCACGGCGTTCCCGGCATCGCGGTGGACGCGCAGGATGTCGAGGACCTGCTCCTGATGGTGGATGTCGAGTGCCGCGGTCGGCTCGTCGAGCATCATGACGGGGGTGTCCTGGGCAAGGGCACGACCCAGGGAGACGCGTGCCTGCTGGCCGCCGGAGAGTTGTCCGAACGGCCGGTCGGCGATGTCGCCGAGTTCGCACAGTGCCATCGCGTCGGCGATGACCGCTGGGGAGTTCGCCGCGCGCGGTGTCCGCAGCCACGGGTAGCGGCCCATCGCGACGACCTGGGCCACGGTGAAGGGGGTGTCCACCCGGTTCTGCTGGGTCACCAGCGAGCGGTGGCGGGCGAGTTCGCGCATCGAGGTCGTCGCGACGTCCCGGCCGTCGACCTCGATGTGACCGCGGTGCGGTGTGCGGGTACCGCACAGCGCCGACAGCAGCGTGGACTTGCCACACCCGTTGGGACCGACGAGGGCGACGAGTTCACCGCGCCCGACGTCGAGGGTCACCTCGCTCACCACCTCGCGTCCGCCGAGAACGACCGAGACGTCTCGGGCGTGGATGCCCGGGGTCGTCGTCGCGGCGGCTTCGGTCACCATCCGGCACCCGCGTGACGGCTGCGACGCAACAGGATGAAGAAGACCGGGCCACCGATCAGGGACGTGAACATGCCGAGCGGGAGGTCGGCGTCACCGAGCATCGTCCGGGCGGCGAGGTCGGCGCCGGTGATGACCAGCGCTCCGCCGATCACGCTGGTGGGTAACAGGATCGCGTGGCGAGGTCCGACGATGAGACGCATCACGTGCGGCACGATGAGGCCGACGAAGGCGATGATCCCGGCGAAGGCGACCGCCGCGGCGGTCAGTACCGCGGTGAGGACGATCGCCTGCCGGCGGACGGCTTCCACGTTCACACCGAGGGAGGCGGCCTGGATGTCGCCCAGCGCGAGCAGGTCGAGCTTCGAGACCAGGAAAAGGCACGCCGCGACACCCACGACGACGAGCGGTGCGACGACCCAGATCTCGCTCCAGGTGCGTCCGGCGAGCGAGCCGAGCTGCCAGAAGATGATCTGCTCGCGGGCTGCGGTGGTGGCCACGAAGGTGAGGAACGCGATGATCCCGGCCGCGAACGCGTTGACCGCGATCCCGGTGAGCACCAGCATGATCGCCGACGACGAGCCGTCGCGGAGTGACAACACGTACACCGCCGCCGCGGTGATGAGGCCGAACACGAAGGCGGCCCCGGCGAGAGCCCAATTGCCCGCGGCGCCACCGGCTCCGGCGGTCCCGCCGGCGAGCACGATCATCAGGCAGGCGCCGACCGCGGCGCCGGAGGAGACACCGATGATCCCCGGTTCGGCCAGCGGATTCGCCAGCACTCCCTGCAGCAGACACCCTGCGGCGCCGAGCGCGGCTCCGACGAACAGTCCGAGCACGATGCGCGGGAAGCGCACATTCCACAGCGCGCCTTCGCCGTTCGGGTGGGAGGGGAGCGGTCCGAGATCGAGGTGGAAATGGTGGGCGAGGCTGCCGAGCACCTCGAGCGGCGGCACCGACACCTTTCCGGTGCCCGCGGACACGATGACGAGCACGACCAAGGCGACCAGCATCACCGCCACCACCGTGAGGTCACGGACCCGATGTGACGTGCCGGCCGGGGGAGCGACGACGGCCGACGGGGTCGTCGGCTCGGTCGCCGGGTCCGTCGTGGTCCGCGCTGGGTCGGTCATGCGTAGATCGACCTCGCCAGCGCACCCAGCACCAGTCCGACCTCGGGACCGAACGCCAGGATCTGACTCTCGTCCATCTGCACGACCCGTCCGTTGCGGCCGGCCTCGGTGTCGGCCACACCCGGCAGGGTCAGCACCCCCTCGGGTCCGCCGACGGTGGCCGCGCCCTGGGTCATCACGAGGATCACGTCCGGGTCGGCCGTGATCATGGCCTCGGCGCTGATCGCGGTGAACGCGCCGGTGAGATCGGCTGCCGCGCCGGCATCCCGGCCACCGAGCGCCTCGATGAGGTCGTCGGCACCCGATCCGGGCCCGGCCAGCAGCAGCAGGTTGCGTCCGCGGATGTAGAGGAACGCCATGGTGGGATCTCCGGACGGATCCGGGACCAGCGCGCGCGCCTCCTCGATCTGGGCGTCGGTCCGGGCGACGAGCTTCTCGCCGGCATCGGAGACACCGAGTGCGGCTGCGACCGAGCGGATCAGGGTGTCGTTCGACTCCAGATTGCGGGCGGCAGGGAACACGACGACCGCGACGCCGGAGTCGCGGATCTGGTCGACGGCGGCGGTGGGCACAGTGGACTCGCTGACGAGCAGCACGCTCGGGTCAAGGGCGAGAACGGATTCGGCGTTGAGGCTGTGTCCGCGGTTGGTCACCACCGGCAGCGATCTCGCCGAGGGGAAGGCGGTGGACGTGTCGCGCCCCACCACGTGCGACCCGAGTCCGAGGGCGTACACGATGTTGCCGAGTGTTCCGTTGATGTCCACGGCGATGATCCGGTCGGCATCGGCGACAGTCACGTCCCCGTACCGGAGCGAGTCGACGGTGGCGGGGAGTCGCGGGGTGGGGTTCTCGACGACGGGTGCGACGTCGGACTCCGCGAGCGTCGCGGTCTGCGGACCGTCGCGCAGATGCGCGCCCGGCGAGTGCCGCTCCTGCTCGATCGGGGTGACGAAGCACGCCGACAGGCTCAGCACGGTCAGCACCATCACCAGCGCCGCCCGTAACCCCCTGGTCCGCACCGCACACCTCCATCGTCGACTCCGATGCCCGCCCATCGGCTCCTCCCGGCGAGCTTAGTGACGTTCGCCGCGGTGTCCGCCCACGGGCCTCGCCGCGACGGGCCGGGATAGTCTGGTCGCATGCCAGTTCGCAGTGCCCTCACGCCGGGGATCGTGTCGCCCATCCGGTCCGTGCCCGACTCCATCGAACGTCCTGAATACGTGTGGAAGCCGACGGTGAACGAGGGCCATGAGCCCTGGGTGCAGACCGCCGAGACGATCGAGAAGATGCGCATCGCGAGCAAGATCGCGGCCAACGCACTCGCCGAGGCGGGCAAGGCCGTCGCCCCGGGCGTGACCACCGACGAACTCGACGCGATCGCGCACGAGTACATGATCGACCACGGTGCCTACCCGTCGACACTGGGCTACAAGGACTTTCCGAAGTCGTGCTGCACCTCGCTGAACGAGGTGATCTGCCACGGCATCCCGGATTCGACGGTGATCGAGGACGGGGACATCGTCAACATCGACGTCACCGCCTACATCCACGGCGTGCACGGCGACACCAACGCGACCTTCCTCGCCGGCGACGTCGACCAGGAGGCCGCCGATCTCGTCGAGCGGACGCGGATCGCGACCGAGCGGGCCATCAAGGCCGTGAAGCCGGGTCGCGAGCTGAATGTCATCGGTCGGGTCATCGAGTCCTACGCGAACAGGTTCGGCTACACGGTCGTGCGCGATTTCACCGGCCACGGCATCGGTGAGACCTTTCACAACGGACTGATCGTGCTGCATTACGACGAGCCGAACGTCGACACGGTCCTCGAACCCGGGATGGTCTTCACCATCGAGCCGATGATCAATCTCGGCGCACTGCCGTGGGAGATGTGGGACGACGGCTGGACCGTGGTGACCGCCGACCGCCGGTGGACCGCGCAGTTCGAGCACACCCTCGTCGTCACCGACGACGGCGCCGAGATCCTCACGGTGCCGGACAACTAGGTTCGGGCCCGACAACTGAGGTTCGACCGACAGCCGAGACGTTCAGGCGGGGAAGCGGACGGGTTGCGGTTCGCTGCTCGTCGTGGTCGTCCCGTTGCCGAGCTGACCCTGGCCGTTGAGGCCCCAGCAGTACATCTCGTCGTCCGCGACCGCGCACACGTTCGCCGAACCGGTGGTGACCTCGGTGACCCCCGACAGTCCGTTGACGCGGTCGGGGCTTTTGTCCGGCTGATCGCTGCGCGAACCCCAGCAGTAGGCGGAGCTGCCCGCGGCGGCGCATCCGCCATAGGCCGCCGTGGACACCTCGGTGGCCCCGCGGACGTCGATGCGGGTCGGGGTCCGCCGGTTCTGCTCGGTACCGTCGCCGAGTTGGCCGCTGGTGTTCTGGCCCCAGCAGAACACGCCGCCGGAGCCGGCGACCGCACACGTCGAGTACAGGCTCGTGCTGATCGACGTGGGCGAGTCGAGTCCGAGGACCCGGGTCGGGGTGAGGCGGTCGAGTGTGGCGCCGTCGCCGATCTGGCCTTCCCGGTTGTTGCCCCAGCAGTACGCCGAACCGCCGGCGATGGCGCAACTCGTGGTGTGCGACGTGGACACGGCGGTCACGTCCGAGAGACCGGCGACGCGGGTGGGCACGTCCACCGACCCGGTACTGCCGTTGCCGACCTGGCCGCTCGCGTTGTTGCGCCAGCAGTAGGCGTCGCCGTCGCTGATCGCGCAGATCGTCAGCCCGACCGACACCGCCGACACCCGGGACAGGCCGGACACCTTCGTCGGCAGCGGCACGTTCTGCCCGGGCGGTCCGATCCCGTAACCCCAGCAGTAGAGGTCTCCGTAACTGATCGCGCAGGTCGTGCCGAGGCCGCCCATGCTGACCGCCGAGACGTCGGAGATGCCGGTGACCGGGACCGGGCGCGGGCGGTCGGTGGTCGTACCGTCGCCCAGCGTGCCCCGTTCGTTGTCGCCCCAGCAGTACAGCTCGGCCTCGCGCACCGCACACGTGCTGTCGCCGCTGGAAGCGATGGACTCGAACTCATCGCTGCCGGTGGAGGATCCGCCGGAACTGCTCGGCGCCGTCGTCGATGACCCGGCGACCGGCGCCGTCCCGGGATCGGATCCCGATCCGCTGAGGGCGATCGCGGCGCCGACGACACCGACGACGAGGACGACGACGCCGAGTACCGCGGCGACGATCCACGCGGTGCGTGAGCCCGTTCCCCGTGATCCCGGGCCGGGGCCGTGGGGTCCGCCGGGCCCGGTCACATATCCGGGAGGTGGGCCCGGCGGCGGTCCGCCGGGACCGTACGCCGGGAACGGTGGGTGACCGCCGGGTGGCTGAGCGCGGTGGGCCACCGGGTTCACCGAGGCCTGCTGGGTGGGCGGCGGTGGTGGTGAGAACGGACGGCCGGGTGCCTGCGCCGCGACGACGGAGGGCGCTGTCGACCCGATCTCGACCGCCCGGGCGAGCGCCGCGGCGAACTCGGAGCAGGACGCGAACCGGTCGGCGGGGTTCTTGGCGAGGGCGCGCGCGAACACGGCATCGACGTAGACGAGGTCGGGGCGGCGCTCGGAGATCCGCGGTGCGGGCGTGTTGACGTGGCCGGCGATCAGGGCCATCGGGGTCTGCCCGGGGTAGGGCTGCGATCCGGTGAGCAGCTGGAACGTCGTGCATGCGAGCGCGTACTGGTCCGACGCCGGGATCGCCGGTTCGCCGGTGAGGATCTCGGGTGCGGCGTAGGCGAGGGTGCCGACGAACAGGTTGGTCGCGGTCATCTTCGCGCCGTCCATCAGGCGGGCGATGCCGAAGTCGAGCACGGTGACCCGGGCGATCCGGCCGTCGGGGCCGCGGGCGACCACGATGTTCGCGGGTTTGATGTCGCGGTGGATGACGCGCCGGGTATGGGCATAGTCGAGCGCGTCGGCGACCTTGCCGACGACCGTCACCACGTCATCGACCGGCAGGGCCGATGCGGCGGCGAGGTCCTCGCCTTCGAGGTAGGACATCGAGAACCACGGGCTGCCGTTCTCCACGCCGTGGGTGTAGACCGTGACGATGCCGGGGTGATCGAGGGCCGCGGCGGTGCGGGCCTCGTTGCGGAACCGCTCGGCGAAACTGGGATCGGCGGGGTTCGGCGAGATGATCTTGAGGGCCTCGCGGCGGCCCAGGGTGGGGTGTTCGACGAGCCAGACCTGTCCCATGCCGCCTCGCCCGAGCATCTCCAGGACGCGATATCCGGCGAACACCGACCCCGGCTTCACGACCTCCACGTCCGATGACCCCCTCGACTCTGAACGACCGGCTGTCGACCTGTTCGTCCGGGTCACTGTATCCAGACCCGCACGACCGCGAGCGCAACGGTGGGACTTGTGAACGACGCCACCGTGGTCGCGGCCTCGGGTTCGGCCTCTAGTCTGTTCCGGGTGGACGGACTCGGTGGCGCATTGCTCGTGGGCGGTACCAGCAGCGATGCCGGGAAGAGCCTGATCGTCGCCGGGCTGTGCCGTGCGCTGCGGCGCACCGGTGTGCGGGTCGCACCGTTCAAGGCGCAGAACATGTCCAACAACTCGGTGGTCACCCTCGACGGCGGCGAGATCGGTCGTGCCCAGGCGTTGCAGGCGTTCGCCTGTGGCCTCGAACCCTCCACCAGGTTCAACCCGGTGCTGCTGAAACCGGGCAGTGACCGTCGCTCGCACGTGATCCTCCGCGGTCGGCCCGCCGGAGACGTCGGGGCCGCCGACTACCTGCACTGGCGGGCGCGGCTGCGTGCCGTCGTCGCCGACGAGTTGGCCGGTCTCCAACGCGACTTCGACGTCGTCATCTGTGAAGGTGCGGGTTCGGTCGCGGAGATCAATCTGCGCGCCAACGACATCGCGAATCTCGGTCTCGCACAGGCGGCGGACCTCCCGGTGGTGCTGGTCACCGACATCGACCGCGGCGGGTCGCTGGCCCATCTGTTCGGTACCACCGCGGTCCTCGACGACGCCGATCAGCGGCTGATCGCGGGGTTCGTGGTCAACAAGTTCCGTGGTGACCCGTCGATCCTCGAGCCGGGACTTCGGCAGGTCGAGGCGATCACGGGACGGCCGACGCTCGGGGTGGTGCCCTTCGCCGACGACCTGTGGCTCGACGCCGAGGACTCGCTCGCGGCGCCGGTCGGGCGGCGGGTCGGGCCACCGCGCTCGTTCACCGAATCCTCCGCGACCGGAGTACCTCGATTGCGGGTCGCCGCCATCCGGCTGCCGCGGATCTCCAACTCGACCGACGTCGAGGCGCTGGCCTGCGAACCCGGTGTCGACGTCACCTGGGTCGACGACCCGGCCGGGGTGGCGGCCGCCGACCTCGTCGTGCTGCCCGGCACCCGCGCCACCATCACCGACCTCGAGTGGCTGCGGGCGCGCGGTCTCGGGGAGGCACTTACCGAACGCGCGGCCCGCGGACGTCCGATCGTCGCCGTGTGCGGCGGATTCCAGATGCTGGGCCGCACCCTCGACGACCGAGTGGAGTCCGGTCGCGGGCGGGTGCCCGGACTGGGGTTGTTCGACCTCGACATCGAGTTTTACGCCGAAAAAACCGTGCGGCAGGTGACCGGGACCGGCGGCGAGGTGACCGGGACCGGCGGCGAGGTGTCCGGTGTTCCGATGTCAGGGGTGCCGATCAGTGGCTACGAGATCCATCACGGCCGGGTGACCCGATCGGCCGAGAACACGTGGATCGTCGACGACCGGCACGGTCCGGAAGGCGCGGTGCGGGGGGCGGTCCGGGGTACCCACTGGCACGGACTGCTGGCGTGCAACGACTTCCGGCGTCGACTTCTGGCCGACGTGGCGGCCGAGGCCGGTGTCCGAGGATTCCGCGTGGCGCCGGGCACCGACGTCGACGCCGTACGTCGGCGACAGGTCGACGCGATGGCCGATCTCGTCACCGAACACCTCGACCTCGACGCCGTGACGCGCCTCATCGAACAAGGGCCGCCGCGCCACCCCAAGGTCATCCGTCACCACCTCGAGGACTTGTAGACGCCGGGGTCGTGGAGACGGGTTATCGTGGGCGCCATGACTGAAGACCGCCCCATGATCGACGACCGACGTCAGGTGACCGTGGGCGGCCTCACCTTCGACGTCCGGATCGGGGGACCGGAGACCGGTCCGTGGGTTCTGCTGCTGCACGGGTTCCCGGTGAACGGGAGTTGCTACGACGACGTACTGCCGCGCCTGCACGAGTCGGGGCTGCGGACACTGGTCATCGATCAACGTGGGTACAGCCCCGGCGCGCGGCCGCCCGGGGTGGACGACTACCGGCTCACCCACCTCGTCTCCGATGTGATCGGGGTTCTCGACGCCCTCGGCATCGGCTACGCGATCCTCGTCGGGCACGACTGGGGCGGCATCGTCGCGTGGCATCTCGCCGGGAAGTACCCCGACCGGTTCACCGGTCTCGTCGTCGCCAGCACCGGGCATCCGTCGGCCATGCGCGACGCGCTCGTCGGTAGCGACCAGCGTGAACGTTCTTCGTACATCCTCGATTTCGTGGCCGACGGGGCCGAGGAGAGGCTGCTCGCCGACGACGCCGCCGAGCTGCGGGCGGTGGGGATCTCCGAGGACGAACTCGCCCCGCTGCGGGAACCGGGCGCCCTGACCGCCGCGCTGAACTGGTACCGCGCGAACTTCACCGGCGACATCAAGGCGACCATGGCGTGCCCGCCGGTCGAGATCCCGACCACGCTGCTGTGGAGCGACGCCGACACCGCCCTGGGTCGCGAACAGGCGCAGGGCAGCGGTCGGTACGTCTACGGCGACTTCCGCTACTGCGAACTCGCGGGCGTGGACCACTGGATCCCGCAGCGCGCGGCCCCGGCCCTCGCCAGCGAGATCGCCCTGCGCTCAACGATTTTCTGAGGTCGCGCGGAGGGCCTGGGGTCAGATGTCCAGGCCGAGGATCGCGTTCTCCAGGACCTCGGGCATCGCCGGGTGGATCCAGTACTGGCCGCGGGCAAGTTCGTGTGCGGTCTGGCCGAAGTGCATCGCCTGGATGACCGGCTGGATGACCGTCGGTGCCTGCGGGCCGATGAGGTGTGCGCCCAGCAGCCGGCCGGTGCCGCGTTCGGCGATCAGCTTGCAGAATCCGGTGGTGTCCTCCATCGCCCAGCCGTAGGCGACATCGCCATAGGCCTGGACCTTGACCGCGAAGTCGTGGCCGGCCTCGCGAGCCTCGTCCTCGGTGAGGCCCACCGCGGCGATCTGCGGGTGGGTGAACACGGCCGCCGGGACGTACCGGTGGTCGAAGGCGTCCAGATCGGTTGCGTCCCAGCCTTTCAGGAGATTGGCCTGCACCACCCGCTGTTCGTGGTTGGCGACGTGTTTGAGCTGGTACGGCGAGCTGACGTCGCCCAGCGTCCACACTCCGCGGGCAGCGGTGCGGCCGTGCTGATCACAGCGCACGCGACCTTCGTCGTCGAGCTCGATACCGACGGAGTCGAGGTTGAGCCGGTCGCCGTTCGGCTGCCGGCCGGTCGCGATCAGCAGGACGTCGGCCTCGAGTGTCGCGCCGTCGGAGAGCCCGACCCGCACACCGCCGTCGGGCAGGTCCTCGGCCTCGGTGATCGTGGTCTCCAGCCGCACGTCCCACTTCTCCCGGGCCACCTGGGTGAAGCGGTTGGAGATGTCGGCATCCTGCTTGCGGAGCAGACCCGGGCCGCGCGCGATGATCGACACATGTGAGCCCAGCGCGCCGAAGACGTGTGCGAATTCCGCTGCGATGTAACCGCTCCCGACGATGATCAGGCGTTCGGGCAGCTCGGGGAGACGCATGACGTCGTTGTTGGTGTAGTAGGTGACCCCCGAGTCGGCGACGATCTGGGGGATGACCGCGCGCGATCCGGCGGCGAGCACGACCTCGTCGGCGAGGACCGTGTCGCCGTCTCGCGTGACCAACCGGTACCGGCCGTCGTCGTCGCGGCCGTCGAATTCGACATGGGAGTCGTACACGGTGATGTTCTCGCACCGGTCGACCCGGTACTCCTTGCCGCCCTGCGACAGCGGGTCGATGCGGCCGAACACGCGCTCGACGATGCCGGGCCAGTCGACCGAGTCCACCTTCGAGTGCACGCCCAGGCGCGCACCGTGCGTGGCGATCTCGGCCACCTCGGAGGCGTAGACGAACATCTTGGTCGGGATGCACCCCACGTTGAGGCAGGTGCCGCCGTAGACGCCCTCCTCGAAGATCGCGAGGGTCTTGTCCGCGAAGCGGTCATCGGGAATGGCGTTGCCGCTGCCGGAGCCGATGATGGCCAGGTCGACGACCTGCGTGGCGGTCATAGGGGATTCTCGCTTTCGGTTGAGAGGACGGCGGACAGCCAGTGGTCGACCTCGCGATAGGCGTGCTCGCGGGCGTGCGCGACGGAGAGGAAGACGTCGTGCCGGGCGTCGGGGATGGGTACCGCGGTCACGCGGCCGCCGAGGCACCCGCTCCAGCGGGCGATGTGGGTGACGTCGAGGACGGCATCGGCATGATCGGTGGACGCCGAGTAGGTCCTGGCGAAATGCGTTTTGTCCGAACGTAACACGAGTGCGGGAACCCCGACGTCGATGCCGCGGTGCAGGCGACGCTGACCACTGCGCACCGCGTCGAGGAAACCGAAGGTGACCGGGAATCCGCCCAGCGGTTTCGCCGCCAGGTCGTAGTTCCATTCGCCGTGCGCGCTGTCGTGCAGGCTCTCGCCGTAGGCCTGCGAGAGTTCCTTCGGTATCACCCTGGTCGGCGCGACGGCGGCAACCGCCTTGATGAGCAGCGTGACCGGAAGGGTGCGCAGTACGGCGTCACCTTGCAGATCGAACCAGGGTGAGTTGAGCAGGAGTCCGTCGACCGCCGCGTGCAGCGCCGGTGCGCGCTGCCGCAACCGGTCGAGCCAGAGTGCTGTGATGAGGCCGCCCGTCGAATGCCCGGCCACCACGACCCGGCAGTCGGGTCCCAGCTCGTCGAGGATGATCCGCAGCGACGCGTTGAGCTCTTCGTCGTACATCGCGAGGTCGGTGGTGAAGTGCGGCGTGTGGTGCGATTGCCGCGATCGCCCGCATTTTCGCAGGTCGACGGCATAGAACGCGTACCCGCGGTCGACGAAGAAGTCGGCGAGCGGCTCGTGGAAGAAGTAGTCGGTGAACCCGTGGACGTAGAGCACTGCGCCGCGCGCGGGTGACGACTCGGCGCGTCGCACCAGGGTCGCGGTGATCGGCGATTCACCGTCGGGATCGGGGCCCAGGGGGAGGACGCGTTGCCGGTAGTCCTCGAGAAATCGGTCGGGCTGCCAGTCGGCGGCTGCGGATGCGCTCACGGCGACCAGCATAGTGACAGGTCAGGACTGCCCGGATGTCGTGCAGCACACAGTTGCGAAGGTCGATTCTCGTGCTGGACGTGCCATGCTGGACAATGACGGTTGAGAAGGACCGGGTGAGAAGTGCCCGGTCGACAAGTTGCCATCCGGGACGACGTGCCGCGACGAACACCGGTCACAGTGTCCCTCCAGGTGAAGTGGAGTCCAGGTGTCGAAAACGGTGATCACGACCGACGTCGCGTTGGTGGGTGCGGGAATCATGAGTGCGACGCTCGGAGCGCTGCTCCGACAGCTTCAGCCCGACTGGTCGATCAGCCTGTTCGAGCAGCTCGACGCCGCCGCCGCCGAGAGCAGCGACCCGTGGAACAACGCCGGCACCGGACACTCGGCACTCTGCGAGCTGAACTACACGCCGAAGACCGCCGACGGCGACGTCAACATCGACAAGGCGCTCACCATCAACGAGCAGTTCCAGGTGTCGCGCCAGTTCTGGGCCCACGCCGTCGACAACGGCATCCTCGGTGACCCGTCGGAGTTCATCAACCCCATCCCGCACGTCGCCTTCACCCACGGCGCCGAAGGCCAGAAGTACCTCCGCAAGCGCTACGACAATCTCGCGACCCAGACCCTGTTCGAGGGCATGGAGTTCATCGACGACCCGGCCGAGTTCACCGCACGACTGCCGCTGATGTCGGAGGGACGCGACTTCGCGGATCCGGTCGCGCTGAACTGGTTCGACCAGGGCACCGACGTCGATTTCGGCGCGCTCACCCAGCAGCTCCTCAATCATGTCGCCCAGGGCGCCGACATCTACTTCGGCCATTCGGTCACCAATCTGTCCAAGCAGTCCGACGGCAGCTGGATCGTGAAGGTCCGTAACGGCCGGACCGGGCAGAAGCTGTCCGTGCATGCGAAGTTCGTGTTCGTCGGCGCCGGCGGCGGTGCGCTGCACCTGCTGCAGAAGTCGGGCATCAAAGAAGCCAAGGGGTTCGGCGGGTTCCCGGTGTCCGGTGAGTTCTTCCGCTGCACCAACCCCGATCTCGTCGCCGAGCATCACGCGAAGGTCTACGGGCAGGCCGCCGTCGGTGCCCCGCCGATGTCGGTGCCGCACCTCGACACCCGCGTCATCAACCACAAGCCGGGCCTGCTGTTCGGCCCGTACGCCGGGTGGTCGCCGAAGTTCCTCAAGAGCGGCAAGATCACCGACCTGCCCGCCTCGATCAAGCCGGGCAACCTGCTCCCCATGGTGTCGATCGCTCCCAAGGAGTTCGGGCTGCTGAAGTACCTCATCAGCGAACTCGCCGCCGGGCCGGCCGACCGGGTGAAGACGCTGTCGGAATTCGTCCCCCGCGCGCTCGGCGCCGACTGGGAGCTCATCACCGCCGGACAGCGCGTGCAGGTCATCCGCAAGACCGGGGTGGGTGGTCAGCTGGAGTTCGGCACCGCGGTCGTCGCGGCCGGCGACGGCACCATCGCCGGGCTCCTCGGTGCGTCCCCCGGCGCCTCGACCGCCGTGCCGGCGATGATCTCGGTGCTCGAACAGTGCTTCCCGAAGGAGTACGCGGGCTGGTCGTCGAAGCTGACGGCGATCATCCCGTCCTTCGGTCAGAAGCTCAACGACAACCGCGACCTGTACCGCCAGGTGTGGGACTGGACGAACAAGACGCTGCAGCTGACCGACCGGAACGAGGTCCCGGCCGAGACCGGCCGGCTCGCGCCCGCCACCGCCGGCTGATCCGCGCGAGGTGAAGTCCGGTCGCCTTGTGTGCTAACCACGACACATGATCTCTGAACCGCGGGTGCACCGCGCCCTGGCCGACGACATGGACGCAGCCACGCTGTATCGGGTCCTCCGGCTGCGGGTCGAGGTCTTCGTCGTCGAGCAGGCCTGTCCGTATCCCGAACTCGACGGCCGAGACCTGGAACCGGCGACGCGCCAGTTCTGGATCACCGACGGTGGGGACCGGACCGACGGAGGCGACGAGGACGGGCCCGACCCCGGTGCGGTACTGGCGACGCTGCGTCTGCTCGAGGAACCGGAGGCCGACGGCGGACAGGTCTTCCGGATCGGCCGTGTCTGCACCGAACGCAACCATCGGGGTCACGGCCTCGTGGCGACCCTCATGACCGCCGCGCTCGCCGAGGTCGGGGAGCGCCCGTGCCGGATCGAGGCGCAGACCTACCTCACCGAGATGTACGGCAAGTTCGGTTTCGTCCGCGACGGCGACGACTACCTCGAGGACGGGATTCCCCACGTGTCGATGCTCCGCGCCGGGTCACGATGACGACCCTCGGTGACCTTCCCGCTTCGGTGGACACGCACGCTGACGTGCGCTATCCGTTCAGCGCCGTCGTGGGGCAGGAGCAGCTCAAACTCGCACTGATCCTGTCGGCCATCTCGCCGGGTATCGGGGGTGTCCTGATCCGCGGGGAGAAGGGCACCGCGAAATCGACCATCGTGCGCGGGCTCGGGCCGCTGCTCAGCGTCCCCGGTTCCACGGAGGACACCGCCGGCCGCGTGGTCGAACTGCCCATCGGTGCGACCGAGGACCGTGTGATCGGCTCGCTCGATCTCACCTCGGTGCTGCGGGACGGCCGTGCCGAGTTCACTCCCGGTCTGCTCGCCCGGGCGCACCGCGGGGTGCTGTACATCGACGAGGTCAACCTGCTCGCCGACCACCTCGTCGACGTGCTGCTGGATGCGGCGGCCAGTGGACGGGTCACGATCGAACGTGATGGTGTGTCGCACACCATGGCGGCCGATTTCGTACTCGTCGGCACGATGAACCCGGAGGAGGGGGAGTTGCGCCCGCAGCTGCTCGACCGGTTCGGGCTCGCCGTCGACGTGGCCGCCGGCCGCGAGGTCGACGAACGCGTGGAGGTGGTGCGCCGCCGCATGGCGTACGACGCCGACCCGGCGTCGTTCGTCGCCGCCCACGCCGCCGCCGAACACGAACTGACACAACGGATCGCGAGCGCACGAGCCGCCGTGGGTGCGGTGGCCCTGCCGGACCGGGAGTTGCGCCGTATCGCCGGGATCTGCGCCCACCTCGACGTCGACGGACTCCGCGGCGACATCGTGGTGGCCCGGACCGCGCTCGCTCATGCCGCCTGGCGCGGGGCCACCGCCGTCGAGGACGTCGACGTCCGGGCGGCCGTCGAGCTCGCGCTGCCGCATCGGCGCCGCCGCAGCCCCTTCGACGAGTCGGGGCTCAGCCGCGACCAGCTCGACGAGGCGATGTCGGCGGGCGAGGACGCGGCCGGACCCGACTCACCCGATGACGACCCGGAACCGCCCGAGACACCACCGCCCGGTGGCGGCGGCGAGGCCCCGGACTCCGCATCCGACACCGGCCCGGCGCCCGACACCGACCCCGACTCCCATGCGGCGCCCGAGACCGGCGACACCGACGCCCCGCAGCACGCGCCCGGACCGGCGTTCGGGTCCGTGCCGACCTCGACGGCTCGCCGTATGCCGACCCTGCGAGTCGACGGACTCGGCGACGGTGACCCGGGTCGCCGCTCGAAGGCGCGGAGCCGTCGCGGACACACCACCCATGCCGTGGACTTCGATGCCGGCCGACCGGTGCATCTGTTCGGCACGGTGCTCGCCGCCGCGGGCCGGGCCGGTCGCGGCGGGGACGGGTCCGAGCGCGGTGTGCGGATCGCGGCCCCCGACCTGCGGTCGGCGCAGCGGGTCGGCCAGGAGGCCAACCTCGTCGTCTTCGTGGTCGACCTCAGCGGGTCGATGACCGCCCGGCGTCGGCTGGCCGCGGTGTCCGAACTGTGCGTGGAGATGTTGCGCGACTCGTATACCCGGCGCGACCGCGTCGCGGTGGTCGTGGCGCGGGGTTCCTCCGCGACGCTTGCGGTGCCGCCCACCAAATCGGTCGAGATCGCGGTGCGCCGCCTCGAGGAGATCCGTACCGGCGGCCGGACACCGCTCGGCGAGGGCCTGCAGCTCGCCGCCGATGTCGTGCAGCGGTGTCGCCGCGCCGAGCCCGACCGGCGGCCGCTGCTGGTGGTCCTCACCGACGGTCGTGCCACCTCAGGACGAGGCGCGATGGCCCGGGCGCGGGAAGCCGCGGACGGTATCCGTCGGCGCGGCATCGCGTCCGTGGTCGTCGACTGCGAACAGGGGATGGTCCGGCTCGGACTCGCCGGCGATCTCGCGGCCCATCTCGGCGCGAGCCTGATCCCGATGGACGAACTGTCCGCCACCGCGCTGACGGGACACGCACCCGCGCGTGGAGCGGCCTGACCGCCCCCGCCACCCCGAACTGAGACCAGAGGAGAAGTCGAGTGCCCCAGGGAGTTCCGGTCAGCATCCCCGATGACGGCTTGACGACGCGACAGCGCCGTAATCAGCCCGTCCTCGCGGTGCACACCGGCGACGGCAAGGGCAAGTCGACCGCCGCTTTCGGGATGGCGATGCGCGCGTGGAACGCGGGTATGCGGGTCGCGGTGTTCCAGTTCGTGAAGAGTGCGAAATGGAAGGTGGGGGAGGAGTCGACGATGCTCACCCTCGACCGGGTGCACGCGGAGACCGGCGCCGGTGGGCCGGTGGAATGGCACAAGATGGGGCAGGGCTGGTCCTGGTTGCGGGCCAACGACGACCAGGACGACGACCACGCCGCCGCCGCCCGGGCCGGGTGGGCGGAGATCGCACGCCGTCTCGATGCCGGCGAACACGACTTCTACGTCCTCGACGAGTTCACCTATCCGCTGCACTGGGGCTGGGTGGACACCGTCGAGGTGCTCGACACCCTCGCCCGCCGACCCGGACGCCAGCATGTGGTCATCACCGGCCGGCGCGCCCCGGAGGCCCTCGTCGACGCTGCCGATCTCGTGACCGAGATGCACAAGATCGCCCACCCGATGGACGCCGGACGCAAGGGGCAGAAGGGGATCGAATGGTGACCTCCGTGCGGGCGTCGACGCCCGCCGTCGTGATCGCCGCGCCGTCGTCGGGCAGCGGCAAGACCACCGTGACGACCGGCCTCATCGGCGCTCTGCGGGCGGCCGGACACCGGGTGGCGCCGTTCAAGGTCGGCCCCGATTACATCGATCCCGGATACCACGCCGTCGCGGCCGGACGACCCGGACGCAATCTCGACCCGAATCTCGTGGGCGCCGAACGCATTGCGCCGCTCTTCGCCCACGGCGCCGCGGGCGCCGACATCGCGGTCGTCGAGGGCGTGATGGGCCTCTTCGACGGCCGGATCGTGGATTCCGACAGCGGCAGCGGCACGGGCGGTGACGCCGGCTCCCTCGGAGTCGGCTCCACCGCGCACGTCGCGTCGATCATCGGTGCGCCGGTGATCCTCGTCGTCGACGCCGCGGGCCACAGCCAGTCGCTGGCCGCCGTGCTGCACGGGTTCCTCTCCTACGACCCCTCGGTGTCGATCGCGGGCGTCATCCTCAACCGGGTCGGTTCGCCACGCCACGAGATGGTGCTGCGACAGGCCGCCGCGCGGGTGGGACTGCCGGTTCTCGGTGTGCTGCGGCGCCACCCGTCGCTGACGGTGCCCTCCCGGCACCTGGGCCTGATCCCGGCCGCCGAACGCAACGCCGACGCGGTCGCCGCCGTGAACGCGATGACCGCGCACCTGCGCGGCGCCCTCGACCTGCCGGCGATCGTGGCCGCCGCCCGCGGACGTGCGGTCCCCGACGCCGCGGCCTGGTCGGCTGCGGAAGCCGTCGCGCCGTATCGTCCCGCCGCGTCGGCCGGTTCGCCGGTGATCGCGGTCGCCGGGGGCGCGGCGTTCACCTTCGGTTACGCCGAGCACGCCGAGGTGCTGACCGCCGCCGGCGCGCGCGTCGTCGTCTTCGACCCGCTCGTGGACCGGTTGCCCGCGGAAGCGGCCGGCGTGGTGATCGGTGGCGGATTCCCGGAAGAACACGCCGAGGCGCTGGCCGCCAACGATCTCCTGCGCGCCGACCTCCGGGCGCACGCCGCGGCGGGTCGGCCGATCCACGCCGAGTGCGCGGGCCTGCTGTACCTGTGCACCGAACTCGACGGGCACCCGATGAGCGGCGTCCTCGACATCCCCGGCCACTTCGGCCCGACCCTGACGCTGGGATACCGCGATGCCGTGGCCGTGGGCGACTCGGCCCTGTTCCGGACCGGCGAACGCGTCACCGGTCACGAGTTCCACCGCAGCGGGGTCGGCGACGGCGCGCTCGCCCCGGCCTGGGCCTGGCGGGATTCGGCGGGCCGCGCGTCGATGCACGGGGTCGCGACGGCCGCAGTGCACGCCTCGTACCTGCATCTGCATCCGGCCGCGATCCCGGAAGCGTTGTGCCGCTTCGTGTCCCGATCTTCCGATAGTGGGCGGGTGCCGACGCCCCAGTCCGTCGGCGACGCCCCCGGGGCGTCCTGATGCTGGCGCACCGGCTCCGCGAGACGCTCGACGCGCTCGCCGATCACGGTGCCGACGATCCCGCCCTGCTCCGGGAACTGCTGGAGGCGGTGCTGGTGGTCGGGCAGGGGGTCGAACTCGACCGCGCGCTGCAGCGCATCGTCGAGGTCGCGGCGGGACTCGTGGATGCCCAGTACGGTGCCCTCGGCGTGCGCGGACCGGACGGCGGGCTGAGTGAATTCGTGCACATCGGCATCACCGATGCGCAACGCGCCACCATGGGACATCTGCCGGTCGGCCGCGGGGTCCTCGGCCTGCTCATCGACGATCCCCGCCTGCACCGCATCCACGACCTCGGCGCTCATCCGACGTCGGTGGGGTTCCCGCCCAACCACCCGCCGATGCACACCTTCCTCGGTGCTCCGATCATGGTGCGCGGCGAGGTGTTCGGCAGTCTGTACCTGACCGAGAAGCGGTCCGCGGAGGACTTCTCCGAGGTCGACGAGACCGTCGTAGCGGTGCTGGCGGTGGCCGCCGGGATCGCCGTCGACAACGCGGGTCTCTTCGAACGGGCCCGCACCCGCCACCGCTGGATGCAGGTCCTGGCCCGGCGTGGGTCGGAGCCGCTGGCCGGAATCGCGCTGTCGGACACCATGTCCCGGATGTGCGCCGATGTCGCCGATCTCGTCGGCGCGGTCGATGTCTACCTGCTCACCGAGATGGCGGGGGAGGTGGAACTGCGCGGGCACACCGGCGATCCGGTGGAGATCGAGAACTTCATCCCGCCGGACGCCACGGCGCTGCGGGTGCAGCGTTCCGGTCAGATCGCCGAGTCGCTGATCCGGCGCGGCGCCCGCTGGACCTCGGTGCAACCGCTGCAGCGCGCATCGGGGGCGTTCGGCTGGATGCTCATCACCCACCGCAACCGCCCCTACTGGGACGACGAGGAGATCGCCGGGCTCGCCGGTGTCGCCGAGGTCGCCTCGCTGGCGGTCGTCTACGCCGAGCAGCAACAGATCGCCCGCGATCTCGAGGTCCTCGAAGACCGGCACCGCATCGCCCGCGACCTGCACGATCATGTGATCCAGCGACTCTTCGCGGTCGGGATGTCGGTACAGACGCTGCTGGCCGGGACCACCGATCCGGCCGCCGCGGCCGCGCGCCTGGAGCAGATCATGACCGACCTCGATCGCACGATCGCGCAGATCCGCACCTCGATCTTCGACCTGCAGACGCCCTACGGAACCGACATGGGCCCGACGCTGCGGCGGCGGGTGCTCGACATCGTCTCCGAACTGTCCGGGCACGCGTCGATCTCGCCGAGCGTGGAGTTCGACGGTCCCGTCGACACGGTGGTTCCAGACTCTCTCGGACCACACATCGACGCCGTCCTGCGAGAGGGCTTGAGCAACGCGCTCCGGCACGCGCGGGCCGACCACATCGCGGTGTCGGTGACCGCCGACGACGTCCTGACCGTCGAGATCAGCGACGACGGGGTCGGCATCGGCGCCGATGTCACCTATCGCGGTCTCGAGAACCTGACGCGCCGGGCCGAGGACTGCGACGGGACGTTCAGCATCGTCACCCGCCCGCGGGGGACGAGTGGGGGCGGGACGAGCGAGGGCCGGACCAGCGGCGGCGGGACGACGCTCACCTGGTCGGTGCCGCTGGTGGGTTAGCTCACTCCTTGCCGTCGCGGAGTCTGGTCGCCATCACGGCGACCTGGGTGCGTCGCTGCATGTCCAGCTTGCCCAGGATGCGGGACACGTAGTTCTTGATCGTCTTCTCCGCCAGAAACATCCGGCCGGCGATCTGGCGATTGGTCAGGCCCTCGCCGATCAGGGCGAACACCTCGCGCTCCTGATGGGTGAGCTCGGCGAGCGGATCCTTCTCGGTCTGCTTCTCGTTGCGCAGCTTGGCGAGCAGGGCCGCCGTGGACCGATCGTCGAGCAGTGAACCGCCCCGGCCGACGGTCCGGACCGCGGCGACCAGGTTGTGCCCCAGGATCTGTTTGAGCACGAAACCCGAGGCGCCGGCGAGGACCGCGGCGAGCAGCGCGTCGTCGTCGGCGTAGCTCGTGAGCATCAGGCACTTGATCCCCGGTTCGGCGGCGCGGACGTCCCGGCACAGCTCGACCCCGTTGCCGTCGGGCAACCGGACGTCGAGCACGGCGACATCGGGTTTGGTCGCCAGGATGCCGACGAGGGCCTCGCCGACCGAGGCCGCCTCGCCCACCACCTCGATGTCGCCGGCGGTCCCGAGCAGGTCGCGCAGACCGCGCCGGACGAGCTCGTGGTCGTCGACGAGGTAGGCGCGGACCGGATTCGGGGACGGGGTCGGATCGGTGGTGGCCGAATCGGTCGTGACAGGGGACATGGGTCTGAAAGTACCGGATGTGCGGCGTCGGGAAGTCGCGACGTCGGACCCCATACAGGCGGGACCTTCGCCTCACGAGCACCACCCGTCCCGCCGCGCAGAGTGGATGGTACGACCCCGCTGTGATCAGGAGAGCACGTGACCACCCTCATCGGACCCCCCGACGCCGAACCCGCCGACCGCGGCATGACCGGTTCGGATCTACTGCGTGAACTGCTGCCCGTGTGCGAGACCGAGGTCGAGCGGCACATGAAGATGACGCGCGACTGGCACCCGCACGACTACGTGCCCTGGGACGACGGACGCAACTTCGCGGCTCTCGGCGGACTCGACTGGGATCCGTCGCAGTCGCGCCTCTCCGATGTCGCCAAGGCCGCGATGATCACCAATCTGCTCACCGAGGACAACCTGCCGTCGTACCACCGGGTGATCGCCGACAACTTCACCCTCGACGATGCCTGGGGCTGGTGGGTGGGGCGCTGGACGGCCGAGGAGAACCGCCACTCGATCGTGATGCGCGACTACCTGGTGGTGACCCGCGGTGTCGACCCGGTCGAGCTCGAAGAGATACGCATGGCGCACATGACGTCGGGGTTCAACCCGCTGCCCGACGACGACGGGCAGCGCGACCACAGCTTCGACATGCTGTTCGCGGTCGCGTACGTCAGTTTCCAGGAACTGGCCACCCGGGTCTCGCACCGCAACACCGGGAAGGCATGCGGGGACCCGATCGCCGACCGCATGCTGCAACGTGTCGCGGCCGACGAGAACCTGCACATGCTCTTCTACCGCAACATCGTCGCCGGCGCGCTCGACCTCGTTCCCGACCAGACCATGGCCGCCATCCACGCGATCGTGACCAACTTCCAGATGCCCGGCGCGACCATGCCGAACTTCCGGCGCAACGCCGTGTTGATCGCCAAGGGCGGCATCTACGATCTGCCGCAACACATGTCGGATGTCGTCATGCCCGTGCTGCGGAAGTGGCGCATCTTCGAGCGCGACGACTTCGGGCCGGTCGGCGAGCACTACCGCGAACGCCTCGCGGAGTTCCTGGAGGAGATGGACGTCAAGGTGCGCAAGTTCGAGGAGTCGCGGGAGCGGGCGTTGCAGCGCCAGCACGCACGGGAACTGCGGGCCCGGTGACCGACGTGACCGTGACCGACGTGACCGTGACCGACGTGACCGTGACCGACGTGAGGGGGACCGGCGCTCGGATGGCCGCTTCCGCCCCTGCCGGTTTCGCCACCGCGATCGCCATGGCCGAGGCCGCCGCGGACCGGAACCCGCTGTGGTGGAACCAGATCCGGATCAACGCCGACGACTCGCTGGATGCCGCGTTCTGCACGTCGAGCCTGCTCGGGGCGCTGCTGCAGTCCGCGGCCCACCGGCTCGGTGTCCCGGCTGCCGATGTGTGGGCCCACGTCCGCCGGACGGGTGAGTTGCCGCTCTAGATCAGCTGTCCCGGTAAGGTCAGCTCCCATGTCCGAGCCTGCCTCCGCCGTGTCGAATATCCCGGGGTCGAATGTATCGGGGTCGAATGTCCCAGGACCCCCGCACGTCCCCGGGCCCGACGCCTTCCCCTCCGGCGAGGGGCATTACCTGGTCGGCCTCGACCTCCGCGGACGCAAGGTCGTCGTGGTGGGCGGCGGGTCCGTCGCGCAGCGGCGGCTGCCCAATCTGGTCGCCGCGGGTGCCCACGTGCACGTCATCGCGCTCGATCCCACCCCGGCCGTCGAATCCTTCACCGGCATCACCGTCACCCAGCGCCGCTACGCCGACGGTGATCTGGAGGGCGCCTGGTACGCGATGGCCTGCACCGACGATCCCGCCGTCAACGAGGCGGTGGTGGCCGAGGCCGAGCGCAGGCACACGTTCTGTGTCCGGGCCGACGACGCCCGCCACGGCACCGCCGTCACCCCGGCATCCGGCCGTCACCGCGACGTCCAGTTCGGCGTCCTCGCCGGCGGCGACCACAAACTGTCGGCCGCACTCCGCGCCGCGATGAGTCGTGCCCTCGCCGAGGGGTCGCTGAGTGTCGACGACGCCGCCCCGCACGCCGCGGGCGTGGCCCTCGTCGGTGGCGGTCCGGGCGACCCCGACCTGATCACCGTCCGCGGCCAACGGCTCCTCGCCGAGGCCGACGTGGTGGTGGCCGATCGGCTCGCGCCCCCCGAACTGCTCGCCGAACTCGGCCCGCAGGTCGAGGTGATCGACGCCGCCAAAGTGCCCTACGGCCGCGCGATGAAGCAGGAAGCCATCAACGACGTCCTCGTGGAGAAGGCCAAGGAGGGCAAGTTCGTGGTCCGCCTCAAGGGCGGCGACCCCTATGTCTATGGGCGGGGTTTCGAGGAACTGCAGGCCTGTGTGGCCGCCGGGGTCCCGGTCACCGTGGTGCCGGGGATCAGCAGCTCGATCGCCGCACCGGCATCGGCGGGCATCCCGGTGACGCACCGCGGCGTCACCCACGAGGTCGTGATCGCCTCGGGCCACGTGCCGCCCGGCCACCCCGACTCGCTGATCGACTGGTCGGCGATGGGCAAGCTGCGTGGCACCCTGGTCCTGATGATGGCGGTCGAACGCGTCGAGGTCTTCGCCGACGCACTGCTCGACGGCGGCCGGCGGCCCGACACCCCGGTCGCGATGATCGAGAACGGATCCCTGCCGACCCAGCGTCTGCTGCGTACCGATCTCGCCCACGCCGGCGAGGTCGCGGAGGCGCAGGGGCTGCGTCCGCCCGCGATCGTCGTCATCGGCGACGTGGCCGCGTTCACCGAGGGCGCCTGAACAGATACCCAGACCGAATCAACGCAGATTGGCATGTCCCGGCGATCGGCCGGTACGGTCGTTCACTATGTCGACTCCCGGAGCTGCGAACACCGGAACCGTGAACACTGGAACGGTGAACACAGGAACGGGGAACAGCGAGCAGTTCCGTCCGGTCTTCGGCCTGCCGATCCTGGTGCTGTCCGGGATGCAGTTGCTCGTCGTGCTCGACGGCACCGTGGCCGCGCTGGCGCTCCCGAGCATCCGCGACGCGCTCACGCTCTCGGAGTCCAGCGCCAATTGGGTCATCAGCAGCTACGTGCTGGCGTTCGGCGGTCTCATGCTCCTCGGCGGCCGTCTCGGTGACACGTTCGGCCGCAAGCGGATGTTCATCGTCGGCGTGGTCGCCTTCACCCTCACCTCGCTGCTGTGCGGACTGGCCTGGAACGAGGCGAGCCTCCTCGCCGGCCGGGCCCTGCAGGGCGCGTCGGCGGCGATCGCGGCGCCCACCGCCATGGCGCTGGTCGCCACCACCTTCGCGCCCGGCAAACCGCGCAGTCAGGCCTTCGCGGTCTACGCGGCCATGACCGGCGTGGGATCGGTCGCCGGGCTCATCCTCGGCGGGGTGCTGACCGAGCTGTCGTGGCGCTTGGTCTTCCTCATCAACGTGCCGATCGGTCTGATCGTCGTCGTCGGGGCGATCGTCGCGCTGCGGGAATCCCAGGGTGAGCGGCTGCCCCTCGACGTGCCCGGCGCGGTCCTCGGCACCCTCGGTTGCACCCTGCTGGTGCTCGCGGTGAACGAGGGGCCCAACGGTTGGACGGCGCCGGTCGTGGTCGGCTCGTTCATCCTCGGCGCCCTCGCCCTGGCCGCGTTCATCGTGGTCGAACGGCGCGCCCGGAACCCACTGCTGCCGTTCTCCCTCTTCGACAACAGCTCACGCGTCGCAGCCCTGCTCGCCATCCTGCTCGCCAGCATGATCATGATGTGCATGGCGGTGTTCATCTCGCTGTACCTGCAGGGCATCCTGCAGTACTCGCCGATCCAGAGCGGGCTCGCGGTCGTGCCGTTCGCGTTCGGGCTGGGCATCGCCGCGGCGATCGCGTCGAAGCTGGCGCTGATGATCCAGCCGCGCTGGCTCGTCCTGGTCGGCGGCGCGGTGATCCTCGTCGGCTGCCTCTACGCATCGTCGATCGCGACCGACTCACCGGACTACTTCCCGAGCATCTTCGTCCCCGTCGTCGTGATCGGCTTCGGCGTCGGTCTGGCGGTCATCCCGCTGACCCTGTCCGTGGTGGCCGGGGTGGGCACCACCGAGATCGGCCCCCTGACCGCGCTCGCGCAGGTCGCACAGAACCTCGGCGGGGCCGTCGGCCTGGTCGTCGTCGGTGCGATGGTCACCTCGCGCGCGCTGTCGAAAGGCGGCACCACCGCGCCGGTCGAGACGATGAACCCCACCCAGCTCGCCGCGCAGGCCGAGGGTTACGGGCTGGCCTTCGCCGCCTGCGCGGGCATCGCCGTCCTCGCCGCGGTCGTGGTGTTGTTCATGCGGTTCACGCCGGAGCAGGTCGCCGAGGGACAGGCCGCCCAGGAAGCCGCCGACGCCGGGCTCGACGCCGATACGAGCACCCCGGGGTCCGACACCCGGCGATGAATTCCGGGCGGACGCACGGTCGGTCCCGCTATGGAGGCCAAGAATCTCGCTGAGCTCTACGACATCGGCACGCTCGACTGGCAGCCCGTCGCGGCCCGACTGACCGCCGGGGTGTCCCAGGCACCCGGGACCGGTGGGCCCGACCGGCACACGTGGTGGATCGCCACGATCAACGCCGACGGCAGCCCGCACGTCACCGGCATCGGGGCGCTGTGGCATCGGGACGCGATATGGCTGGAGACCGGTCCGTCGACCCGGAAGGCGCGCAACCTCGCCCGCGACCCGCGCTGCACCCTGTCGGTGGCACTCGACGAGGCCGACCTGGTGGTCGAGGGCGACGCGAACCTGGTCACCGAGCCCGCCGTCGTCGCCGAGATGGCGGAGCTGGAGCTGTGGGTGAGCGACGGGTGGCCGTGCCGCGTCGACGAGTCGGGTGCCGCGCTGACCGCCGACTTCAGTGCGCCGTCGGCCGGCCCGCCGCCCTGGTACGTCTACCGGGTGACGCCGCGGCGGGCGACCGTCCTGCAGACCGTGGAGCCCGGTGGCGCAACCCTCTTCGACTTCGACGCGCAGTAGCGTCGCGGACCTCGGTGCCGGGTCAGTCGGTCAGTACGACGATGCGGTCCGGCGCTTCGATCTCGACCCGCTGCCCGGCGTCGGCGAGGACCGCGGCCAGTCCGTCGATGTCGCGGACGGTGCGGCGCGTGCGGACCAGCTCGCGGGCCATCAGACCTTTGTAGTGTTTGTTGAAGTGGCTCACCACCTTGCGTGAGCCGTCCGGTTGTTCGGTCATGACGGTCGCCGTCACCGCACCCCGTACCGGTCCGAGTTGGTGGTAGACGCCCGAGCGCAGGTCCACGACGAAATCGTCGACCGCGTCCAGTGCGGGGGACAGCTCCGGCTTCCACAGCGCCGCCAGCGTGGGCATGCCGGGCAGCTTGGAACCGCCCGAGAGCCGGTACGCCGGAATCGGATCCGGTGCCCGCACGACACCGAACAGCGCCGACCCGATCGCCAGCCGGTCGGCGGCCTTGGTCTTGCCTGCCCGAGTCAGCGACCGGTGATCGAGGGCGTCGTAGAGGACGCCGGTGTAGCGCTCGAGAGCCGGCCGGGTGGGGGACAGCCACAGGTCGGCGTTGCGGTCGACCTCGTCGAGCTGGGTGGCGCCGAGCCCGAGCGCGGTACGACTGGCCTCGAGGTCGTCGGCCAGGGCGACGAGCGCGTCGGCGACCTGCTTGCGGACCGGGTTCAGCTCGGGGAAGGACAGCGTGTCGAGATCCAGGGGAGCGCCGCGCCCGCCGTCGGATTTTGTTTCGGAGGGAGGCAGGATGACGAGCACCGCAACACCATAACTAAGCTGGTTGGTCGTGATCACACGCATGTCGACCCTGTTCCTGCGGACCCTGCGCGACGACCCCGCCGACGCGGAGGTCCCCAGCCACAAGCTGCTGGTCAGAGCCGGCTACATCCGCCGAGTCGCGCCCGGTGTGTACTCGTGGCTGCCGCTCGGTCTACGCGTGCTGAAGGCGATCGAGAACGTCGTCCGCGAGGAGATGAACGCCATCGGCGGCCAGGAGATCCTGCTGCCCGCCCTGCTGCCCCGCGAGCCCTACGACACCACCAACCGCTGGACCGAATACGGCGACTCGCTCTTCCGCCTCAAGGACCGCAAGGGTGCCGACATGCTCCTCGGCCCGACCCATGAGGAACTGTTCGCGACGCTGGTCAAGGGCGAGTACTCGTCGTACAAGGACATGCCGGTCATCCTCTACCAGATCCAGACCAAATACCGCGACGAGGAACGGCCGCGCGCGGGCATCCTCCGCGGACGTGAGTTCGTGATGAAGGACGCCTACTCCTTCGACCTCGACGACGACGGACTCAAGACCGCCTACAACGCGCACCGTGAGGCGTATCAGAAGATCTTCGAGCGGTTGCGGATCGAGTACGTCATCGTCGCCGCGACCTCCGGCGCGATGGGTGGCAGCGCCTCCGAGGAGTTCCTGGCCGAGTCGGCGGTCGGCGAGGACACGTTCGTGCGCTGCGTCGAATCCGGCTACGCCGCCAACGTCGAAGCGGTCATCACCCGCGCGCCCGACCCGCTGCCCTACGACGACCTGCCCGCGGCGGTCGTCCACGACACGCCCGGTACCCCGACGATCGACAGCCTGGTCGACTGGGCGAACGCGACGCTCGACGGGCAGTACACCGGCGCCGACACCCTCAAGAACGTGCTCGTGAAACTCCGTGTGCCGGGCGGTGACTGGGAGATCACCGGCATCGGTGTTCCGGGCGATCGCGAGGTCGACTTCAAGCGTCTCGAGGCGTCCGTCGAACCCGCCGAGGTCGAATTGCTCACCGACGCCGACTTCGCCGCCAACCCGTTCCTGGTCAAGGGATACATCGGACCGAAGGCGCTGGCCGACAACGGCATCCGCTACCTCGTCGATCCGCGGGTGGTCGAGGGGACCTCCTGGATCACCGGCGCCGATGAGCCGGGCCGGCACTACGTCGGACTCGTCGCCGGCCGCGATTTCACGCCCGACGGGACGGTCGAGGCCGCCGAGATCCGCGACGGCGATCCGTCGCCGGACGGCGCCGGACCCCTGGTGAGCGCCAAGGGCATCGAGATCGGGCACATCTTCCAGCTCGGCCAGAAGTACACCGACGCCTTCGAGGTGGACGTCCTCGGCGAGAACGGCAAGCCGGTCCGCCTGACCCAGGGTTCTTACGGTGTCGGGGTGTCGCGTCTCGTCGCGGTCATCGCCGAGCAGTCCCACGACGACAAGGGCCTGCGCTGGCCGAAGTCGGTGGCGCCGTTCGCGGTTCACCTCGTCATCGCCAACAAGGACGAGGCCGCCGTCGCCGGCGCCGAGCAGCTCGCCGCCGACCTCGACGCGGCCGGTCTCGCGGTGCTCCTGGACGACCGGAAGGCGTCGCCCGGAGTGAAGTTCAAGGACGCCGAACTCCTGGGGATGCCGACCGTGGTGGTCGTCGGGCGCGGATATGCCAACGGCACCATCGAGATCCGCGACCGCTTCACCGGTGAGGCCACCGAGGTCGCGGTCGACACCGCGGTCGACGCGGTGGTGGCGGCCGCCCGCGGCTGAGGCGGCTCAGCCGTCCGCGGGGGAGCCGGGGAACGCCACCGTGACCGGGCTCTCCTGCAGAGCCACCCGCCAGCGCGCGGCGCGCACCGCGCTGTCCGACAGCCCGTCGGCGCCGATCCGGCGTCCGGTCTCGTCGTCGGCCTGCTCCAGCAACGCACGATAGGCGCTCGCACAGTCGTTCTCGGCGCCGAGCGCGGCGCGGGCCGCCGTGGTCGGGTCGGTGACCTCGATCGGCAGCGTGTAGCCGGCGGCCGCCAGCGGCGGCGTGTTCCCCGCCGCCTCGATCGTCCGGTCGATCTCGTCGCGTCGGGCGCGATGGGCGTCGGCGTACTCGGCGACGGTGCGTCGACGGGAGGCGGCGACGAAGGCGGTGATGACGCCGTAGGTGAAGATCGCGGCGTTCTCGGTCTCGGCGGCGACGACCAGCGGGTCGTCGGGATCTGCTTGCGCGGCCGGTGAGTTCGACGCCGGTGTGTTCACGGGGGACGTCATGCCAGTTGCACCTCTCGCATCGAAGTGACGGCCGCGGCGACCGACCCGGTCAGCCCGGCTGCGTACCCGGCGGCGCCGAGCGCGACCCGGCGGGCCTGCCCGGCCGCGGCGTCGAGATCGACGCGCAGTCGAGCGAGGGACGGCGCCGCCGGTGGGGCACCCGCAGGGGATGTCGAGGCGGTCGCCGAGGTGGCGGGACGGTCGAGTGTCGCCGCCACCTCCTGGTCGAGCCGGATGATCTCCTCGCGCAGTGCGCGAGCGTGCTGGGCGCGCTGATCGGCCACGACACCGAGTGCGGTGGCGTAGGCGGGCTCGACGGCGACCAGGGCGCGCGCGGTGCTCTCGTCCGCGGACGCCGAGCGCACCAGGGGCACCAGGCTCTCGGCCAGCAGGGTCTCCGCGGAGGGCGACGAATCGCAACCGGTCAGTCCGACGCCGGCCGCCCCGGCACCGACGACGACGGCGCCCGCGAGGAGTCCGCCGCGCAAGGCGGTGCGCCGGTCGATCGGGTGCCGCAGGGTCCGTCGCTCGATCGGGGGCATGCTCACCCGGGACATCATGCCAGCAGTTCTCCGCGCGATCGATCCACTAGGATGTTCGGAGCAACGTCGTGCGAGACCCGGCACGGCCCGACAACTGAAGACGAGGGGAGTGGCATGCCGATCAGCCCGACGCAGGTGCGCGAACTCGTCGAAAAGCTCGTCGCCGAGCGGGGATTCGACCTCGAGGACATCACGGTGCGCAGCCGGGACGGCCAGGAGGAACTGTCGATCGTGGTCGACCGCGACGGTGGCAGCGACCTCGACGTCCTCGCCGGACTCAGCACCGAGATCTCCGACCTCCTCGACGCCACGCCCGACTTCGCCGACCTCGCCTATGTGCTCGAGGTCACCTCGCGCGGCGTCGACAGCCCGCTGACCCTGCCCCGGCACTGGCGTCGCAACACCGGTCGGCGCGTCGTCGTGGAGGTCGACGGCGGACCCGGATCGCAGCCGCGCACCGTCGCCGGACGCATCGGCAGGCTGCTCGACGACCCGGCGCCGGCGGTCGAGGTGGTCGCGAACCACAAGGGGCGGATCGCGGTGGAGACCGTCGACCTCGCCTCGGTGACCAAAGCCGTGGTGCAGGTGGATTTCTCTCAGCCGAGCGTCCGCGAGCTCGAACTGTGCGGCCTCGAACCCGACGAGATCGAAGCGCGCCGCGCCCCCGCCGCGCGACAACTGAACACCACAAATGAACACGACAAGTGAATAGGAGACCGACGACATGAACATCGACATCGCCGCCCTGCGCATGATCGAGGCCGACAAGGGCATCTCGATCGAGACCGTCATCACCGCCATCGAGACCGCCTTGCTGACGGCCTACCGCCACACCGACGGTTTCGCGCCGCACGCCCGTGTCGACGTCAACCGCAAGTCCGGCGCCGTCCGCGTGATGGCGCAGGAGGTCGACCAGGATGGGAACGTCGTCCACGAATGGGACGACACCCCCGAGGGTTTCGGCCGCATCGCGGCGACGACCGCACGGCAGGTCATCCTCCAGCGCCTGCGCGACGCCGAGAACGAGAAGAACTTCGGCGACCTCGTCGCCCACGAGGGTGAGATCGTCGGCGGCGTCGTGCAGCAGGACTCGCGCGCCAATGCACGCGGGATGGTCGTCGTCCAGATCGGCAGCGACGCCAATTCCACCGAGGGGATCATCCCGCCCGCCGAGCAGGTGCCCGGCGAGGTCTACACCCACGGCGACCGGATCAAGTGCTACGTCGTCGGCGTGAGCCGCGGACCCCGCGGTCCGCAGATCACCCTGTCCCGGACCCACCCGAACCTGGTGAGGAAATTGTTCTCCCTCGAGGTGCCCGAGATCGAGGACGGCAGCGTCGAGATCGTCGCCGTGGCGCGCGAGGCCGGCCACCGGTCGAAGATCGCGGTGCACACCGGCGTGGCCGGCCTCAACGCGAAGGGCGCGTGCATCGGTCCGATGGGCCAGCGCGTACGGAACGTGATGAGCGAACTCGCCGGCGAGAAGATCGACATCATCGACTTCGACACCGACCCGGCGGTCTTCGTCGGGAATGCGTTGTCGCCCGCGAAGGTTGTCTCGGTGACGGTGGTCGACGCCGCCGCCAAGGCCGCGCGGGTCATCGTGCCGGACTACCAGCTGTCGCTGGCCATCGGCAAAGAGGGCCAGAATGCCCGGCTCGCGGCCCGGCTCACGGGGTGGCGGATCGACATCCGGTCCGACGCCGCGCCGGCGGCCGAGGGCGGGCCGGAGTGACGCGCAGCGGCCGATTGTCCCCGCCGGGCCCGCTCGCGCTAGACTGATCGATGGTTCAGCGATCCGCCCCCCGTTCGCCAGCCGGCGGCACACCCATCCGGATGTGCATCGGTTGCCGGCAGCGGGCAGAGGCCGGCGAGTTGGTCCGTGTCGTCGCACAGCTGTGCGGTGACACCCCGACAGTCGTGGTCGATCCCGCGAAGACCATGCCGGGACGAGGCGCGTGGCTGCACGCGCGGTCGGAGTGCATCTCCACCGCGACGCGACGCCGGGCCTTCGCCGCGGCACTCCGGACCCCCGGTCTGACCGTGGACCCGGACGATCTCACCGAACAGCTCGGCGCGATCACCCACCAGAGGATGGCTCCCCGGAGCCGGAACAGGTAGCAGAAGACATGAGCACACCGTGAAGTCACGATGAGCATGTACCGGACTTAAATCGAGGCCGTAGCGGGTGAGCCGCTTGGCCTCCAAGTGAGGAGAGCAGTGGCAGGCAAAGCCCGCGTGCACGAACTGGCCAAAGAGCTCGGCGTCACGAGCAAGCAGGTGCTCGAGCGTCTGAAGGAGCAGGGCGAGTTCGTCAAATCGGCGTCGTCGACGGTGGAGGCCCCCGTGGCCCGTCGACTGCGTGAATCGTTCCCCGGCAAGGACGGGGGAGCCAAGGACTCCAAGTCGTCCCCGGCCCCCGGCCCGCGCCAGAGCGCCAAGCCCGGACCCAAGCCGTCCGGCAACACGAACGCACCGAAGCCCGGTGCACCCGCAACCCCGTCGGCGCCGGTCGCCGACCGTCCGAGCCCCGGCCCGCGCACCAACGCGCCGAAGCCGGGCGCACCCAAGCCCGCACCCGCACCGGCGGAGACCCCGGCCCCGGCGCCCGCCCCCGCGGCGGAACGTCCCAGCCCGCGTCCCGCTCCCGCGGCACCGGCGCCGCAGGCCCCGGCCGCGTCGGCAGCACCGTCTGCCCCCACGTCGAGCCCGGGTCCGCGTCCCGGCCCGAAGCCGGGTCCGCGTACGCCGCGGGTGGGCAACAACCCGTATTCGTCGGCACCGGCGCCCGCGCCGCGTCCGGCTGCCCGTCCCGGACCGGGTCAGGGCGGTCCGCGTCCCGGCGGTGGCCGTCCCGGCGCTGCCGGCCAGGGTGGTCCGCGTCCCGGTGGCGGTCGTCCCGCTCCCGGCCAGGGCGGTCCCCGTCCCAATCCCGGCAACATGCCCCCGCGCCCGAGTCCCGGCGCGATGCCGTCGCGTGCGGCCCGTCCTGACGCCCGTCCGGGTGGTCGCGGCGGTGCCGGCGGAGGCCGTGGTGGCCCCGGCGGCGGCGGTGGTTACCGCGGCGGTGGCGGCGGAGCCGGTGCACCCGGAGGACCTCCCGGTGGCGGTTTCCGCGGACGTCCCGGCGGCGGTGGCGGTGGCGGCCGTGGACGCGGCGGCGCAGCAGGCGCCTTCGGTCGTCCCGGTGGTGCACCGCGCCGTGGTCGCAAGTCGAAGCGGGCGAAACGCGCCGAGTACGAGAACATGCAGGCACCGGCCGTCGGTGGCGTCCGGCTGCCGCGCGGCAACGGCGAGATCATCCGTCTCGCCCGCGGTGCATCGCTGTCCGACTTCGCCGACAAGATCGACGCCAACCCGGCTTCGCTGGTCCAGGCGCTGTTCAACCTCGGCGAGATGGTGACGGCGACCGAGTCGGTCAACGACGAGACGCTCGAGCTGCTCGGCTCGGAGATGAACTACCGCGTCCAGGTGGTCAGCCCCGAGGACGAGGACCGCGAGCTGCTCGACAGCTTCGACCTCACCTACGGCGAGGACGAGGGCGGCGAGGAAGACCTCGAACAGCGTCCGCCGGTGGTCACCGTCATGGGCCACGTCGATCACGGTAAGACCCGACTGCTCGACACGATCCGTAAGGCCAACGTCCGGGAGGGCGAGGCCGGCGGCATCACGCAGCACATCGGTGCCTACCAGGTGAACACCCACCTCAATGGTGAGGATCGCCTGATCACCTTCATCGACACCCCGGGTCACGAGGCGTTCACCGCCATGCGTGCCCGAGGCGCCAAGGCGACCGACATCGCGATCCTCGTGGTCGCGGCCGACGACGGCGTCATGCCGCAGACGGTGGAGGCGGTCAACCACGCCCAGGCGGCCGACGTGCCGATCGTGGTCGCGGTGAACAAGATCGACAAGGAAGGCGCCGACCCGCAGAAGATCCGCGGGCAGCTGACCGAATACGGTCTGGTCCCCGAGGAGTACGGCGGCGACGCCATGTTCGTCGACATCTCGGCCAAGCAGGGCGAGAACATCGACGCGCTGCTCGAGGCCGTCCTGCTCACCGCGGACGCGTCGCTGGACCTGCGTGCCAACCCGGACATGGACGCCCAGGGTGTCGCCATCGAGGCGCACCTCGACCGCGGCCGCGGCCCGGTGGCGACCGTGCTGGTCCAGCGCGGCACGCTCAAGGTCGGCGACTCGATCGTCGCCGGCGACGCCTACGGACGTGTCCGACGCATGGTCGACGAACACGGCGACGACGTCCCCGAGGCGCTGCCGTCGCGTCCGGTCCAGGTCATCGGCTTCACCTCGGTCCCCGGCGCAGGCGACAACCTGCTCGTGGTCGAGGAGGACCGCATCGCCCGGCAGATCGCCGACCGGCGCAACGCGCGCAAGCGCAACGCGCTGGCGGCACGCAGCCGCAAGCGGATCAGCCTGGAAGACCTGGATTCGGCTCTCAAGGAGACCAGCCAGCTCAACCTCATCCTCAAGGGTGACAACTCGGGTACGGTCGAGGCCCTCGAAGAGGCCCTGCTGAACATCGAGATGGGCGACGAGGTCTCGCTGCGGATCATCGACCGCGGTGTCGGTGGCGTCACCGAGACCAACGTCAACCTGGCCGCGGCCTCGGATGCGATCATCATCGGCTTTAACGTCCGGGCGGAGGGCAAGGCCACCGAGCTGGCCAACCGCGAGGGCGTCGACATCCGGTACTACTCGGTGATCTACCAGGCCATCGACGAGATCGAGAGCGCGCTCAAGGGCATGCTCAAGCCGATCTACGAAGAGGTGGAGCTCGGCCGCGCCGAGATCCGCGCGATCTTCAAGTCGTCGAAGGTCGGCAACATCGCCGGTTGCCTCGTGCAGTCGGGCATCATGCGGCGTAACGCCAAGGCCCGCCTGCTGCGCGACAACGTGGTGGTCGCCGAGAACCTCACCGTGTCGTCGCTCAAGCGTGAGAAGGACGATGCCACCGAGGTTCGCGAAGGCTACGAATGTGGTCTCACGCTGACCTACTCGGACATCAAGGTGGACGACGTGATCGAGACCTACGAGCTGCGGGAGAAGCCGCGCGACTGATCGCGGCGACGACCACCCTCGTACGACATCTCGACAGCTGTGGTGGGCGCCGCCCCGTCGGCCGTCGGCGCGCACGCCGCGCGGTGTTTGGGGTGGGGGGGGGGGGGGGGGTTTGTTTTCCCCCCCCCGGGGGGGGGGGGGCCCCCCCGGGCCCGGGGCCGCCCCCCACGCAGCGCTATGGAAGGAGTCCTGGAATGGCAGATCCGGCACGGGCTCAGCGCCTGGCCAAGCGGATCTCGTCGATCGTCGCGTCGGCGATCGCGCACGAGATCAAGGATCCGCGACTGGCGTATGTGACGGTCACCGATGCCCGGGTGACCAACGATCTCCACGATGCGACGATCTACTACACCGTGATGGGTGAATCCATCGACGCCGAACCCGACTTCGAGGCCGCGGCCGCGGGTCTGGCGAAGGCGACCGGCGTGCTGCGGTCGAAGGTCGGTGCGGGTACCGGGGTGCGCTTCACCCCGACCCTGCGCTTCGTACTCGACACGGTTCCCGATGCCGCGCGTCAGATGGAGGAGCTCGTCGCCCGCGCCCGCGCGAACGACGAACTCGTCGCCCGACGCGCTGCCGAGGCGAAGCCGGCGGGGGAGTCCGACCCGTACCGCTCGGCGGACGACGACACCACCGGTACCCGCGAGTGAGCAGTTCGTCGAGTGCGGCGATCGCCGCGACGCTGGCCTCCGCGACCGCGGTGACCATCTGCTGTCATGTCCGCCCCGATGCGGACACGATCGGCAGCGGTCTGGCGCTGGGGCTGGCACTCGACCGCCGGGGCGTCGACGTCGAGGTCTCCTACCCGGGGACCGAACAGCTCCCGGCGTCGCTCGCCGGGCTGCCCGGTGGCAAGTTGCTGTGCGCTCCCGCGCAGGTCGTCGGACACCCACTGGTGGTCGCGGTCGACGCCGCCAACCTCGAGCGGCTGGACTCGCTCGGTGAGACGTTCACCGCGGCGCAGACCTCGATCGTCATCGACCACCACGCGTCGAACCCCGGTTTCGGCGATCTCGACCTGGTGGACCCGGCCGCCGACTGCACCGCCGTGCTGGTGCTCGACGTCCTCGACGACCTGGGTGTCGAACTCGACGCCGACATCGCCACCTGCGTCTACGCCGGCCTCAGCACCGACACCGGCTCGTTCCGCTGGGCCCGTCCGGCGTCGTTCCGGGTCGCGGCCCGGCTCCTGGAGACCGGCGTCGACACACGGAAGTGGAGCCGGATCCTGTTCGACTCCCATCCGTTCGCCTGGTTCTCGATGATGTCGGGTGTCCTGGCGTCGGCGCAGCTCGTACCGACCGCCTGCGACGGTGAGGGTCTGGTGTACGCCGTGGTCGACCAGCAGGCGCTGGCCGGGATGAGCTGGGAGGAGTCCGAGAGCGTCGTGGACACCATCCGGACCGCCCGTGAGGCCGAGGTGGCAGCGGTGTTCAAGGAGGGCGAGCCGGGTGTCTGGACGGTCTCGCTGCGGTCCAAGGACATCGTCGATCTCGTACCGATCGCCCGGGCGCACGGCGGCGGCGGGCATCGTCAGGCCTCCGGGTACAGCGACACCGGTACCGCCGACGAGGTGGTCGCCAGGTTGCTGGAGTCGCTCTGAGCCTCGCGTCGGAGCCGGACGCCGGGGACGCCCCGGGCGTGGCACGCATCGCCACCCTCACCGTCTCGGCTCTCGCCGTCCTCATCGCGCCGCCGCTGTACCTCCTGCTGGACCTGGCGGTCGTCGGACGCCTCGGCGGCGAACAACTGGCCGCTCTCGGCGTCGGCACCCTGGTGCTCTCGATCGTCAGCACGCAGCTGACCTTCCTGTCCTACGGCACCACCGCCCGCTCCGCGCGTCGCTTCGGCTCCGGTGACCGGCCCGGCGCCGTCGTCGAAGGCGTACAGGCGAGCTGGATCGCGGTGGCGGTCGGCGTCCCGATCGTCGCCGTCGCCTACCCGTGCGCCCCGGTCGTGATGCGTCTGCTGGTCGGGACGTCCTCGCCGGAGTCCGCCGCGGTGGCCGAGGACGCGGCGGGCTGGCTGCGGATCGCGATGTTCGGCGTCCCGCTGATCCTGCTGTCGATGGCCGGGAACGGGTGGATGCGCGGCGTCCAGGACACTCGTCGTCCCGTCGTCTACGTCGTGGTCGGGTTGTCCCTCGCCGCGGTCCTCGTCGTCGGACTGGTCCACGGCGTCGGCCCGTTCCCGCGTCTCGGTCTCGACGGCAGCGCGGTGGCCAACGTGATCGGACAGGGTGTGACGGGCGTGCTGTTCGCCGTGCGGGTGGTCCGCGAGGCACGGCGGGTCGCCGTGGGTGCCGGCCACGGGCCCGGCTCGCGCGCCTTCGCACCCGACTGGTCGATCATCCGCGCGCAACTGGTCATGGCGCGGGATCTCATCGTGCGCAGTCTGTCGTTCCAGATCTGCTTCGTCTCGGCGGCCGCGGTCGCGGCGCGATTCGGGGTCGCCCAGGTGGCGGCGCACCAGCTCGTGCTGCAGCTGTGGGAGTTCATGGCTCTGTTCCTCGACTCGGTGGCCATCGCCGCCCAGGCGCTGGTGGGCGCGGCGCTGGGAGCGGGACGACTCGGCGCAGCCGACTCCGTCGCCCGGCGCGTCACCGCGGTGTCCGTGGTCGCCGCCACCGCGATGGCTGCCCTCTTCGCGGCCGGTGCGACGCTGATCCCGCGTATCTTCACCTCCGACGCCGCCGTCCTCGACGCCGTCGGGGTGCCCTGGTGGTTCTTCGTCGGCATGTTGCCGATCGCCGGCGTGGTCTTCGCGCTCGACGGCGTGCTCCTCGGCAGCGGCGACGCCGCCTTCCTGCGCACCGCGACCCTCGCCGGCGCCCTCATCGGGTTCCTGCCGCTGATCTGGCTGTCGCTCGTGTTCGACTGGGGACTCGCGGGTGTGTGGTCCGGCCTGGTGGTGTTCATGCTCGTGCGTCTGGCCACCGTGGTGTGGCGGATCCGCTCGGGGCGATGGCGCCGGGCAGGTGCGGTCCGCGCCTGATCGCGATCCTCTGGCACGATGGATCCTCGTGGCTACTCTGTGGGCGATCAGCGATCTGCACATCGCGCATCGGGGCAACGAGCACATCATCGACAGCATCCGGCCGACCTCGCCGGACGACTGGCTCATCGTCGCCGGTGACGTCGCCGAACGCACCGACGACATCGTCGACACCCTGCGTCGTCTGCGGGCTCGGTTCGCCACCGTCGTGTGGGTCCCGGGCAACCACGAGCTGTATACGACGGCGAAGGATCCGCTGCAGGTGTTCGGGGTCGCGCGGTACGACTACCTCGTCCAGGCCTGCCGCGACATCGGCGTGGTGACCCCGGAGGACATTTACCCGCTGTTCGATCCGGGCGATGGCTCCGATCCCGTCCGCGTGGTCCCGATGTTCCTGCTGTACGACTACACCTTCCGCCCGGAGGGCACGGCCAACAAACTGACCGCGCTCGCGCTCGCCCGGGAACGCAATGTGGTGGCCACCGACGAGTTCCTGCTGTCGTCCGAGCCGTTCCCGACCCGGGACGCCTGGGGTCGGGCGCGGATCGAGATCACCCGGCGTCGGCTGCAGGCCATCGACCCCGCCGAGAAGACGGTCCTCATCAACCACTGGCCGCTGCGCCGCGAACCGTGTGACGCGCTCATCTATCCGGAGTTCGCGCTGTGGTGCGGCAGCGAGCTGACCGCGGACTGGCACACCGAGTTCAACGCAGCGTGCTGCGTGTACGGGCACCTGCACATCCCCCGGACCACCTGGTACGACGGCATCCGGTTCGAGGAGGTGTCGGTCGGCTACCCGCGGGAGTGGAAGCGCCGCGGACTCCCGAACCCATTGATGCGCAACATCGTTCCCGGAGACGGGCTCGGTGCGTCCGATCTGCCCGAGCACGGAGTCCGGTTCGACCTGCCGCCCGACTACGCCGAACGGGCCGCCGAGTTCCGGCAGCGGGTCGAGCAGCGGCAGGCGGAACGACGAACACGACAGGCCGAGCGGCAAGCCGAACGGCAAGCGCGAGAGGACAACCGATGATCGAACAGCTCCTGCCGGCCGGCGTCGCCTCGGCGGAGGCGTTCGCCGATCCGCCGGATCTCGTCCTGCTGCCGGCCGAGCAGAGCCTGATCTCGCGCGCGGTGGAGAAGCGTCGTCGCGAGTTCACCACCGTTCGGCATTGCGCCCGGCAGGCGCTGGGGGAGCTGGGTTACGAGCCCGTCCCGATCCTCAAGGGGGACAAGGGGGCACCCGTGTGGCCGGCCGGGATCGTGGGCAGCCTCACCCACTGCGACGGTTATCGCGCCGCGACGGTCGCCTACGCGATGTCGGTGCGTTCCCTCGGTATCGACGCCGAGCCGCACGACAGCCTGCCCGACGGTGTGCTCGAGCACACCAGCCTGCCCGCCGAGCGCGAGGTGCTCGCGACCCGGTCGGGTGACCTGCACTGGGACCGTCTGCTGTTCTGTGCGAAGGAGGCCACCTACAAGGCCTGGTTCCCGGTCGCCAAGCGCTGGTTGGGTTTCGAGGACGCGCACATCACCTTCGAACAGTCCACCCCGACGTCGGGGACGTTCACCTCCCGCATCCTCATCGACCCGGCCGCCGCCGACGGTGGGCCGCCGCTGCTGGAGTTCTCCGGACGCTGGCTGGTCGAGCGCGGTATCATCACCACCACGATCGCGCTGACCTGACGTGGCCGACGCAACCATCGAGAACGCCGGCCTGCTCGTCGTCGACAAGCCGGCCGGGATGACCAGCCACGATGTCGTCTCCCGATGCCGGAAGATCTTCAACACCCGCCGCGTCGGGCACGCCGGCACCCTCGACCCGATGGCCACCGGGGTCCTGGTCGTCGGGATCGAGCGGGCCACAAAGCTTCTCGGACTGCTGTCGCTGACGACGAAGTCGTACACGGCGACGATCCGACTCGGCGCGTCCACCACGACCGACGACCGCGAAGGCGAGATCCTCGATACGGCAGACGCATCCGGGGCCCTCGACGCCGACATCACCACGGCCATGGCCGATCTTACTGGTGACATCCAGCAGGTCCCGGCGAAGGTCAGCGCCATCAAGGTCGACGGCCGGCGAGCGCACGCACTGGTGCGGACGGGTGCCGACTTCGACCTCGCGCCGCGCCCGGTCACCGTGTCCCGCTTCGAGCTGCTCGACGCCCGGCGCGATGCGGAGTTCGTCGATCTCGATGTGGCCGTTGACTGTTCGTCGGGCACGTACATCCGGTCACTGGCGCGCGATCTCGGCGCCGCGCTCGGGGTCGGCGGGCACCTGACCGAACTCCGGCGGACGGCGGTCGGCCCGTTCACCCTCGACCATGCGCGGACGCTCGACGATGTCCGCGACGAGCCGCGCGTCAGCCTCGACATCGACGAGGCGGTCAAGATCTCGTTCCCGCGCCGCGACATCGACGATGACGAGGCCGAGTCGATCAGTCAGGGTCGATGGCTGGAGCCGATCGGCCGCAAGGAGATCTATGTCGTCGTCGATCCGCGGGAACAGGCGATCGCGCTGATCCAGGAAAAGGGTCGCCGCGCGAGTTCGGTGATGGTGGTGCGCCCGGCGACCCTGCGCTGACGCGCCCTGCCGAAGAAACGGGTCAGCCGCGCGGGACGACGAAGATGGCGCGCGCGGCGATGTCGCCGAGGTCGATGGGATCGCCGTCGTCGAGCGACACCGAGATCGTGCCCGCGAACGGGCGCTTCTCGGCGACGGTCACCACACAGTCGAGGGCGACGCCCACCTGGTCGAAGTAGCGCAGCATCTCGGGATCGGTGTCGGAGATCCGGGCGATGGCGCCCGACGCCCCGACCTCCAGGTCGGCCAGGAGTGCCGCGTCCGGTGCGGGGATCGAGCCGTCGAGTGCGGGAATCGGGTCGCCGTGCGGATCCCGGTCGGGGAAGCCGAGTTTCGCATCGAGCCGGGCCATCAGCCGGTCGGACACCGCATGTTCGAGGATCTCCGCCTCGTCGTGGACCTCGTCCCAGCGGTAGCCCAACTCGCGCACCAGGAAGGTCTCGATCAGCCGGTGGCGGCGCACCATCAGGATGGCCGCGGACCGGCCCGCGGCGGTGAGGGTGACCGCGCCGTACGGTTCGTGCGAGACGAAGCCCTGGTCGGCGAGTTTGCGGATCGCCTCCGACGCGGTCGATGCGGACACGCCGAGGGATTGAGCCAGCAGCTTGGTGGTGACCTTGACGTCTTCCCACTCCTGGCTGGTCCAGATCACTTTCAGATAGTCCTGGGTCACCTGTGACAGTTCTGTCACCGGACGATCCGTTCCCCGAGGCATGACCAAGAGCTTAACCCCACCGCAAACGCGAGTGGCGGTGGTGGTTTGGAACACCGGGTGCCCGTAGTCTGGTCGCGTGTTGCGTTGGCGAGGTCTGGACGACATCCCCGCGGGCTGGGGACGGTGCGTGGTCACCATAGGTGTCTTCGACGGTGTTCACCGGGGACATGCCGAGCTCATCAACGCCGCCACGAAGGCGGCGAAGGAGCACGGCGTCCCGGCGGTGCTGATGACGTTCGACCCGCACCCGTCCGAGGTGGTCCGCCCGGGATCCCATCCGCCGCAACTGACGACGCTGACACGACGCGCCGAGCTGGCCGAGGAGCTCGGCATCGACGTCTTCTGCGTCATGCCGTTCACACCCGAACTCGCCGCCCGGTCGCCCAAGGACTTCGCCCACGACATCCTCGTGGAGACGTTGCACGCGGCCGTCGTGGTCGTCGGCGACAACTTCACGTTCGGGCGCAAGGCGGCCGGCGACGTGGCCAAGCTCGCCGAACTCGGTGGGAAGTTCGGCTTCTCGGTGGAATCGGTCTCGCTGTTCGGTGAACATGCGGTGACCTTCTCGTCGACCTACATCCGCTCGTGTGTCGCGGCCGGTGACGTCGACCGCGCGACCGAGGCGCTCGGACGCCCGCATCGGGTCGAGGGTGTGGTGGTGCGCGGCGACGGCCGTGGCCGCGACCTCGGATACCCGACGGCCAACGTGGCCCCGCCGATGTACGCCGCGATCCCCGCCGACGGGGTCTACGCCGCCTGGTTCACGATCCTGGGCGCGGGTCCGGTCGTCGGCGAGGTCGAACCGGGGGAGCGCTACCAGGCCGCGGTGTCGGTCGGCACCAACCCCACCTTCTCCGGCCGCACCCGAACGGTCGAGGCGTTCGTCCTGGACAAGAGCGCCGACCTCTACGGGCAGCACGTCGCCGTCGACTTCGTGCACCGCATCCGCGGGATGGAACAGTTCGACGGGGTCGACGACCTGATCACCGCCATGGGCGACGACGTGACGAAGACGCGCGAGATCCTGGCGGCGGCCGAGGGCTGAGCCCGGTGGATTTGGGCCGGGTGCCACCCGGGCGGTAGCCTGATCAGTCGGTGTTGCTGCAGTCCGCGGTGGCGCACCGTGGTTGTTTCGGACGCGGTACTGAGAAACAGGAGTATCTCCATGGCTTTGACTGTCGAGCAGAAGAAGGAAATCCTCGCCGAGTACGGTCTGCACGAGACCGACACCGGCTCGCCCGAGGCCCAGGTCGCGATGCTGACCAAGCGCATCACCGACCTCACCGAGCACCTGAAGCAGCACAAGCACGATCACCACAGCCGCCGCGGTCTGCTGCTGCTGGTCGGCCGTCGCCGTCGTCTGCTGAAGTACGTCGCCAAGGTCGACATCAACCGCTACCGTTCGCTCATCGAGCGTCTCGGCCTGCGTCGCTGATCTCCCGACTTCCACCGGCCGCCCCCGAAACGGGGGCGGCCGGTTTGTCGTATCGGGGGTTGTCGTATTGAGGTATCGACAGTCGGCGGTGATACGCTGACAGACGGATCGTGCCGGAACTCGAGGCAGTGCGGAACGACCAGCCAGATCGGTCCTCGGTAGTGGCCGCCGGAACCCTCGCCCGGGCAACCCTCGGGCGCGCAGGATTCCGGCCGCTTCGATCGAAGGCCGTCTGAGCACTCAGCCGGCGCAGACACGCTGCGCCATTCACCGTGCTGCCGCACATTCTCGGCGCGTTCTGGGTAGGTCCGATCCGCGCGTGCGCTCCTGTGCGAGCCCGCTCGACGTCACACGTGAGTTCGTGCTGCGCACCTCCGCGAAGGCCACCCCCAACCGCACAAGCGGCCACCTTCTCGTGGCCGCGTCAGACGGCCGCCACCGGCAGCCGCTACGAAGGGATTCCACCCCACATGACAGATGTGAACACCACCGAAGACTTCGCCGACGACTACGACGACGCGATCACCGAGGCGACCGCCGTCATCGACAACGGGAGCTTCGGCACCCGCACGATCCGGTTCGAGACCGGACGCCTCGCGCTGCAGGCCGCCGGTTCGGTGACCGCCTACCTCGACGACGAGAACATGCTGCTCTCGACCACCGCGGCGTCGAAGCACCCGAAGGAGCACTTCGACTTCTTCCCGCTGACCGTGGACGTCGAGGAACGGATGTACGCCGCCGGCCGCATCCCCGGATCGTTCTTCCGTCGCGAGGGCCGCCCCTCGACCGACGCGATCCTGACCTGCCGTCTCATCGACCGTCCGCTGCGTCCGTCGTTCGTCGACGGTCTCCGCAACGAGATCCAGGTCGTCGTGACCGTCCTCTCGCTGAACCCGAACGACCTCTACGACGTCGTCGCGATCAACGCCGCGTCCGCCTCCACCCAGCTCGCGGGTCTCCCGTTCTCCGGTCCGGTCGGCGGCGTGCGCGTCGCGCTCATCCCGACCGAGGAGAACAAGGCCGGCCAGTGGGTCGCGTTCCCGACCGTCGAGCAGCTCGAGGGCGCCGTGTTCGACATGGTCGTCGCGGGCCGCATCGTCGCCGGCTCCGGTGACAGCGCCGACGTCGCGATCATGATGGTCGAGGCCGAGGCCACCGACAACGTCATCGACCTCATCGCCGGCGGCGCGCAGGCACCGACCGAGGCGATCGTCGCCGAGGGCCTCGAAGCCGCCAAGCCGTTCATCGCCCGCCTCTGCGAGGCGCAGAAGTCCCTGGCCGCCGCCGCGGCCAAGGAGACCGCCGAGTTCCCGCTGTATCCGGCATACCAGTCGGATGCCTACGACGCCGTGGCGGCTGCCGCCACCGATCGCCTGTCGGAGATCCTGACGATCGCCGGCAAGCAGGAGCGCGACGACAAGACCGACGAGCTCAAGGCCGACGTCCTCGAGCAGCTCGGCGAGCAGTTCGCGGGCCGCGAGAAGGAGATCGGCGGGGCCTACCGGTCGCTGACCAAGAAGCTCGTCCGGCAGCGCATCCTGACCGACCACTTCCGCATCGACGGCCGCGGCATCACCGACATCCGTGCCCTCTCGGCCGAGGTCGCGATCATCCCGCGCGCCCACGGCAGTGCGCTGTTCGAGCGTGGCGAGACCCAGATCATGGGTGTCACCACCCTCGACATGGTCAAGATGGCGCAGCAGATCGACTCGCTCGGACCCGAGACGTCCAAGCGGTACATGCACCACTACAACTTCCCGCCGTACTCGACCGGCGAGACCGGTCGCGTCGGATCGCCCAAGCGTCGCGAGATCGGCCACGGTGCGCTCGCCGAGCGTGCCCTGATGCCGGTGCTGCCGAGCGTCGAGGACTTCCCGTACGCGATCCGCCAGGTGTCCGAGGCGCTGAGCTCCAACGGTTCGACCTCGATGGGCTCGGTCTGTGCGTCGACCATGTCGCTGCTGAATGCCGGTGTGCCGCTGCGCGCCCCGGTCGCCGGTATCGCCATGGGCCTCGTCTCCGACACCGTCGACGGCGAAACCCGTTATGTCGCACTGACCGACATCCTCGGCGCCGAGGATGCCTTCGGCGACATGGACTTCAAGGTCGCGGGCACCAAGGACTTCGTGACCGCCCTGCAGCTCGACACCAAGCTCGACGGCATCCCGTCGCAGGTGCTCGCGGGTGCGCTCAGCCAGGCCAAGGACGCCCGACTGACCATCCTCGACGTCATGGCCGAGGCCATCGACGAGCCCGACGAGATGAGCCCGTTCGCGCCGCGGATCACCACCATCAAGATCCCGATGGACAAGATCGGCGAGCTGATCGGCCCGAAGGGCAAGACGATCAACGGCATCACCGAGGAGACCGGCGCCAACGTCTCCATCGAGGACGACGGCACCGTGTTCGTCGGCGCGGCCGACGGTCCGTCCGCGCAGGCGGCGATCGACCGCATCAACGCGATCGCCAACCCGCAGCTGCCCAAGGTCGGGGAGCGCTTCCTGGGCACCGTCGTCAAGACCACCGCATTCGGCGCCTTCGTGTCGCTGCTCCCGGGTCGCGACGGCCTCGTGCACATCTCGAAGCTCGGCAAGGGCAAGCGCATCAACAAGGTCGAGGACGTGGTCAACGTGGGCTCCAAGCTCCGCGTCGAGATCGCCGACATCGACGAGCGCGGCAAGATCAGCCTCGTCCCGGTCGACGACGACGCCGACAAGGCCGACGCGCCCGCCCCCGACGCGGTCAAGGATGACGCGGTGAAGGCCGACGCCTGATCTGAGAACGACCCACCGGGGCCCGCCGTCCAT
>NZ_JBHUXZ010000010.1:0-143719 GCF_042668985.1 Gordonia sp. NPDC057258 | reverse complement strand
TGCACATCGGCACCGATAACGATCATGGAAGATGCCTTCCTGTCAGAGTGGAGTGGCGACAGTCGGGCCGGTCGGCGGACACATCTCAGTCGGGGCGATGCCACGCTCCTATCAAGTCACGCCGGCCGGTCCTGACACACCAGGCATCGGCACAATGAGCCAACACCAGCCCAATACAGCCAGGGGCGGTAACCAGCGGTAGAGCCAGATGCCTGATGGTCAGAACCCAACCACCACCGAAGTGGCTAGACAACCCTGACACTGAAACCAGCGGTGGTTGCGGCTCGGGCAGCTGTGGTTGCCGGGTGGCTTCGACTCGGCGCCTCGCTGGCGCTCGGTGCCGGCTCAACCAGCGGTGGTTGCGGTTGCGGCTGCGGCTCAACCAGCGGGAGGGGGCTCACCCGACCGTCAGCACCGCGCGGAGGTACTCCCACTCCATCCGTCCGTCGGTGAGGTAGCGGTCGGCGTGCGCGGCGATGGCGGCGTCGAGTTCGTCGACGCGCGCGGGGTCGTCGCCGACGTTGCGGTACGCCATGATGGTCGGGCCGTAGTGCGCCTTGAAGAAATCGCGGAACGCCGCGCCGTCGTCGAACTCGCTGATCGCCACGGTCTCGGTGACGAACTCGTGGTCGGTGACACCGGAACCGAACAACGACCGCACGTGGTCGGCGTCGCCCCAGAGCGGCCCCGGCTGCGCACCGGGCGGCGGTGGCGGGGCGTACGGCTTCATGACCGCGAACAACTCACCGATGAATCCCGTTGGAGTCCAGTTGATCAGGCCGATCCGTCCGCCGGGACGCACGACTCGCACGAGTTCGTCGGCACACCTCTGGTGATTCGGCGCGAACATGACGCCCACGCACGACGTCGCGATGTCGAAGTCGTTGTCGTCGAACGGGAGATCTTCGGCGTCGGCGGTGCGCCAGGTGATCGGCAGGTCGCGGTGCCGGGCTTCGCCCACGGACAGGAGCTCGGGCGTGAGGTCGCTGGCGACGACGTGCCCGCCGGCTTCGGCCGCGGGCACGGCCACATTCCCCGCTCCGGCGGCGACGTCGAGTAGTTTGTCCCCGGCGGTGATGTGCAATGCGTCGACGAGGCGGCGGCCCAGCGGCGCGATGAGGTCGGCGACGGCTGGATAGTCGCCCGACGCCCACAGCTTGCGGTGGCGGGCCTTGATCTCGGCGTCGAACGGGGTGGGATGGGTCGTGGTCATGATGGCGGTCCCTCGAAGTCGTCGAATGGTGGTCGTCCGTGACCGGACACAACGAGCATCCGACGAAGTCCGACCCGTCCTCTAGACCAACATCTGTACTGGCGGCAGTTCAGTTTCTGTACTGGTCATCAGCCGGCGACGGGTGTGTACTGGGTGAAGACGTTTTGACACGGGGCCGGCTCGACCAGCAGTGGGGAGGCTGCGATGACATCGTATGGACAATTCTGTCCGGTGGCCAAGGCGATGGAGTTGCTCGACGAGCGCTGGACGATTCTCGTCGTCCGCGAACTGCTTTTGGGCAGTCGGCATTTCAACGAGTTGCGACGCGGGGTGCCGAAGATGTCGCCGGCTCTGCTCACCAAGCGCCTACGCAGTCTGGAACGTGCCGGGGTGATCAACCGCAGCGTTGTCGGCGGTCGTTCGGTGTACACGTTGACGACGATGGGTGAGGAGCTCACCACGGTCGTAGAGGCGTTGAGCGCGTGGGGTATCCGCTGGATCGGTGAGCTGGGCGACGCCGACCTCGACCCGCATCTGCTCCTGTGGGACATGCACCGCACCGTCCCGGTCGACCGGTGGCCGCGACGACGCACCATGGTGCAGTTCGTCTTTCACGATGTCATCGGCAAGGCGAGCACATGGTGGCTGGTCGTCGCGGGTGGTGAGGCGCAGGTGTGCGACTTCGACCCCGGTTACGAACTCGACGCCACCGTGATGACCGATCTGCGTACTCTCACCGAGATCTGGCGGGGCGACATCGACTGGCGTCTGGCGCTCGCCGCCGACCGCGTCGAGATCCACGGTGCCGCGGGGGTGGCACGAGACGTGCCGTCGTGGATCGGGCAGAGCCTCTCGTCGGCGGTCCCGCGACCGGCGTGAGCGCCGCGGGCACCGTCAGGCGATGTCCCGGCGGAACGTCGTGTAGCGACCGATGACCGCGAACGCGGCGATGTAGGCGAGTATGACGAGGGCGCCGGCCCATTGCGGGAGCAGGTCGTCACTGCCACCACCCATCGTGGCGAAGAAGCTGGAGCCGACGAGGGCGTCGGCGGCCGACCCGGGCAGGAACTTCGACACCGACGACGTGACGTCGAAGGTCGCCAGCGCGATGCGTGCGATCGGTTCCACGAGCTGGGTGAAGGCCAGCAGGATCACGATCGCGGCGACCTGGTTGGACACCACGGCGCCGAACGCCACCCCCATCGCGGTCCATAGGACCATCACCAGCATCGACAGGCCGATCACCTCGAGGGTGGAGCTGTCGCCGAGGAACGCGCCGTCCCCGACCGTCGCGAGGATCGGTGCCGCCGTCGCGACGACCGCCAGAGTGCCGAGGACGCCGTAGAGGAGCCCCATCGGGATGCCGGCGATCAGCTTGGCCACCAACAGGATTCCGCGTCGCGGTTCGACGAGCAGGCTCGCCGTGATGGTCTTGTGCCGGAACTCCCCGGTCACCGCCAGGCTGCCGATCACCAGCGCGAACACGTAACCGATCGGGCTGGTGAGGGCGTAGATCGAGCGGGCCAGATCGGCGCCGACGAGCGTCGTGGGTTGTTGCATGGCATTCTCGGTCGTCATCGAGAACGCCAGTGCCGCACCGATGAACCCGAGATAGGCGACCATGGCGATGAGCAGGACCCACCACATCCGCGTGGAGGTGAACTTGCGGTACTCGGCGATCAGGGCGGCCCTCATCGGGCTGCCCCCGGCGACGTCGGTGCCGAGTTCGGACCGGGATCGGCTGACCCGCCGGCGAAATGACTGGTCGGTGCGTCCGAAGACTTCGTGAGATGCAGGAAGACCGCCTCGAGATCGGCGCCGACGTCGGCGAGCTGGTGGAGTTCGATGCCCGCGGTGAAGGCGGCCGTCCCGACCGTGGCCGCGCTCACGCCGGGCACCCGGAAACCGTCGTGCGTGTCCTCGAGTTTCCACCCGCGTTCGCCCGCGAGTGCGACGAACGACGCCCGCGACGGCGTCCGCACGACGACCGCGTGCTCGGCGAGCGCCTCGAAGTCGGCGAGCGTGGAGGCCCGGACCAGTTTGCCGTTGCCGATCACCACCACGTCGTCGACGGTGCTCCGCACCTCGGCGAGCACGTGGCTGGAGACCAGGACCGTCCGTCCCTCGTGGGCGAGCGACCGCAGCAGCCCGCGCAGCCACACGATGCCCTGGGGGTCGAGACCGTTGGCCGGCTCGTCGAGCAGGATGATCTGCGGATCGCCGAGCAGCGCGGTGGCCAGGCCGAGGCGCTGCCGCATGCCCATCGAGTAACCGCCGACGCGGCGGTCCGCGGCCTGGGCGAGTCCGACGAAGTCGAGCACTTCCCGGCACCGCGACGTCGGGACCCCGACCTGCGGGGCGAGTGCCTTCAGGTGCCCGAGTCCGCTGCGACCGGGGTGGAAGCTCGACGCCTCCAGTGCCGCGCCGACGTGCTGGGCGGGTCGCGGGATCTCCCGGAACGGGCGGTCGCCGATGAGTGCCCGGCCGGCGGTCGGTTCGACCAGGCCCAGGAGCATCCGCAGGGTCGTGGTCTTACCCGAACCGTTCGGTCCGAGGAACCCGGTGACGCGACCGGGGGCAACGGTGAACGACAGGTCGTCGACCGCGGTCAGGCTGCCGAATCGCTTGGTGAGACCGTCGATCGTGATCGCGGGTGACTCCATCGGTGCCTTCCGTCGGTGGGCTGGCCCATACGCTATCAAACGCGCACGTGGTCAACCGCTTTCATGTCGAAACCCGCCGTGTACTAGTCACACTCGTTGCAGGACAACACATCCGACGATGCGGTCACAACCAATCGCGTTTGCGGAACGACAGATAGAGGCCGACGACCACGACGAGGATCAGCGTCGTGCTGGTGATGAAGCCGAGTAGTCGGTCGAAACCGGGGAACGGAACGTTCTGCCCGTAGAAGCCGGTGATGGCCGTCGGCACGGCGATGATCGCGGCCCACGCGGTCAGCTTCTTCATGACGGTGTTGAGTCGCGCGTCGGCGAGGGTCAGGTTGGTCTCGAAGACGGTGGTGATCATGTCGCGCAACGATTCCGTCCACTCCGACGCCCGGAGCGCGTGGTCGTAGAGGTCGGAGAAATGCGGGTCGAGCTCCGGTGGCGCGTGGTTGTCAAACCGCCGTCGTTGGATGCCGGCGATCACCTCGCGCATCGGCAGGACCACCCGTCGCAGGACGACGAGGTCCTTGCGCAGGTCGTAGGTTCGGCGCTGCAGTTCGCGGCCGGGGATGCGCTCGTCGAACAGCAGTGCCTCGAGGTCCTCGATCTCGTCGTCGAGGCGTTGCACGGCGTCGAAGTGCCCGTCGACGACGACATCGAGCAGTCCGTGCACGAGCGCGCCGATCCCGTACTGCGTGGCGCCGCTGTCCGACCAACGCCGCATGACCTCGTCGGTGTCGAGCGCCGGGGTCGGTCGCACGGTGATGAGCGCGTTGCGTTTGACGAAGATCGAGATGCGGTGCAGGTCGAACATCCGCGCCCGACCGTTCGCGGAGGATCGGAAGTCGGTGGCCGCGGAGCTGTCGTCATCGTCGTCGTCCCGGTCGTCGGCCGGCGCGTCGCCGTCGTGCAGCGACACCGCGTAGACCATCACGAAGGTGTGCCCGGTGTAGGTGACGGTCTTGACCCGTTCGGCCGCCGCGACCGTGTCCTCGATCGCGAACGGGTCGAGGTCGAGTTCGGCCGCCAACCGGGACAGGGTCTCGTGAGTGGGGCATTCCAGATCAGCCCAGATCAACTTCTCCGGATTGTCGAGACAGGTGGAGATCTCCTCGAGGTCGAAGCCGTCCACCGGGTCGCCGTTCCGCCAGATCTGACCACGGATGCGTTCGACGCCGCGAGATCCCGACACATCCGAGGGAACTGTCATGTGGCCATCGTGACACCGGTGGGGGTGTTCCGTCGGTGCGACAGGCAGGCGAGACGTCGACCACACCGGGTGGTCGTCGCCCGCGGGTAGCATCGAAATCGGTGTCTGTGGACGGGCGCGGACACCGATTCTCCAGGTAAGGCGGCGGCATGGTCGACAGCAGTTCCCGCGGACATCGCTTGATGCCCGCGCGCACGAGCGAACAGATCCGCGAGTGGTGCGATCGTTCGGCGGTACCGGGCGAGCGGCGCGAACTGTCGGACACCGCCGCGCTGCTCATCGCCTCCGGATATCTCACCCCGGGTGGTCGTGCGATCGTGGTGCGCCGGATCTCAACCGGTCGGCCGATGCCGTCCATGTCCGCGGGTTTCGGTGATCTGCGCCGCTTGCAGCGCGCGATCGTCCAGATCGAACACCAGTTGTCGAGCCCGGTGGTGCCCGGTGTGGTCGCGGCTGTGATGCGCAACCGGCTCAACGGCCTGCAACGACGCCGCGAGGACGCACGCAAGCAGATCGTCGCCGGTAAGGGTGTGTTCGCGTCGGGGACCCGGGCGATCCGACGCGAGCGACGGGAGAACGTCTATCTCGAGATCGAGGAACGAGACCGGTTGTTCGCCGGGCTGTTGTGCACCCCGACCCCCAACGTCAACGCGTCGAGCTATGTCCGTCGCGCCGGCACCGCCGCGTTCGACCGGATCGCCGGCGTGGTGGGGCAGGTCGCCGCGAAGTCGGGCAACTCGCAGGCGGGGCAGTGGGCGGACCAGTTCCTGTCGGGCGTGCGCGAGGCGCCGGGCGGAGCGACTCAGACCGGCGCCCCCCGCACCGCGGCCTTCGTCGACGGTTACGAGACGCTGCTGTTCATCACCGGTCACTACTACGACCGCATCCTCGGCAACCCCGCCTGGCGCTCCGACCACTTCGAGGTCCAGCGCACCCAGGTGAACCTGCACGCCGAGGTCGCCGAGATCGCCGCCGACGTCATCGCGTTGCGGGCGGTACGCATCGACCTCGACCGGGCCAAGCGCAACGGCGGCTTCGACCGCACCTTCGCCGCGCAGATCGATCAGCGTGAGACGACACTGCGACCGGTGTGGACCGAACTGATCGACCGTGTCCAGGCGCTCGGCGAGGTCGCGCATGTCGTCGAATCCGCGGCCGTCGAGCTGCAGGTCCTCGCCGAGTACAACAAAGCGGCCACCCTCGACGACCGCATCGATGCGTTGATCGCGCGGTCGGGCGACCGCGAGATCTCCGTCGACAACGCCAAACGGCTCACCGAACAGGTCCGCAGCGGCGAAGAGCAGTTGCGCATCTATCGAGATGTGTTGCAGGGCAACATCGCGCGGATCTCGCCGGCTGTGCCCCGCGAGTTACCCGCCCGCTACGAGCCGTCGTGACCACGTGCTGAGGTAGTCCTTCTCGGTGGGGGACAGCCGCCGGAGGGTGTGCTTCTCGATGTCGACGACGGCCATCTGCGTGCTCGCCACGCACGCCGGCCGACTGGCGTCGTCGGCAACGCCGCTGCGGATCTCGTAACCGATGGTGAAGTCCACCGAACGGAAACCCTTGATCCACATCCCGATTCGCAGCGGCGAGTCGTCGTGACGCAGCTGGGCCTGATATCGGATGTGGCGTGCACGATCATCGCGCTGGTGATCAGCGGGGCGTAGTCCTCGCCGGCGCTCAACAGCCACGCGATGCGCGCCTCCTCCATCAGCGTCACCATCCGCGCGTGGTTGATGTGTCCGAACGCGTCCATGTCCGACCAGCGCACTCCGACCTCGGCGACGAAGGCGAAGTCGTTCGGACCGAGTCCCGTGGTCGACGGTGGTTCGTTCCGCTCGGAACGCGCGTGGTGAACAGAAGGTGATGTGGGCATCGTCGACTTTCCTCGGGGGTCCCGGTGCCCGTGAGATGCCGTGGTCACGACCTTCCACTCGGCTGAACGCCGGGTAGTCTGTGAGTCTAGATGTCCGCGTCGGGCCGATCCGGTCGGCGCGGACTCGCACGTGGTGACACGACGAGGTCCCGGGTGCACTCCGGGGGGGATTGTCGGTGAGGGAGTTGGCGAGATGTCGAGGCGATTGATCGCGGGTCTGGTGTGCCTGATGGTGGGGATTCTGTCGACCCCGGCCATCGCCGACGCCGCTCCCAAACAGGTGGCGCGCATCGCCAAATCCGAGAAGCTGAGTGCGCTGCGTACCGACATCTGGGTCTTCTCACCGGCGATGAACGAGCGGATCAAGCTGTCGGTCCTCACCCCGGTCGGCGGATCGACGCCGCGGTCGACGGTCTACATGCTCGACGGCGCCGGCGCCGAGGGCGAGGTCAGCGACTGGATCACGAAGGGTCGCGCCGGACGCTTCTTCGCCGACAAGAACGTCAACGTCGTACTCCCCACCGGAGGAAAGGGCACCTTCTACACCGACTGGCAGAAGAAGGACGCCGCGCTCGGCAAGCCGATGTGGGAGACGTTCCTCACCAAGGAGCTGCCGCCGCTGATCGACGAACGGTTCGACGGCAACGGCCGCAACGCGGTCATCGGGCTGTCGATGGGTGGGCAGGCCGCGTTCTCCCTGGCCATCCGGCACCCGGAGATGTACACCGGCGTCGCCTCGCTCAGCGGCTGCCCGCCGGTGTCCGGTCCGGTCAACGAGGCCTACGTCCGTACGACGGTCGGTCGCGACGGCGGCGACGCCACCAACATGTGGGGCCCGTTCGGCTCCGCGGGCTGGCGCGCACACGACCCGAGTCTTCATCTCGACCGGTTGCGCGGGAAGAACATCTTCATCGCCGCCGGTTCGGGAGCCATCGGCCCCCTCGACCTCCAGCGTCAGATCGAGCCGGACGAGGGGCCGCGCGACGTCGTGACGGCATCCTCGTCGGCGCTCGAACTGGGTGCCTACCGCTGTTCGCTCGAGTTCGCCATCACGATGCGTGCCGCGGGGGTGCCCTACACCGACGGTTTCCGCCTCATCGGAACCCACACGTGGGCGTACTGGGAGCGCGACCTCGCGGCCCTGTGGCCGACCATCGGCCGGGGGCTCTGACCGGCTCGGTCGGCTCGCGGTCCAGGATCAGCTCCGGGGACCGTCCCAGCTCTCGGCGAACCGCAGGAACACGTCGTCCTCGGCGGCGTTGGTGACGGTCACCCGCACGCCGTCGCCGTCGAAGGGGCGGACCACCACCCCGGCGTCGACGCAGGAGCGCGCGAAGTCCATCGACGCCGCTCCCAGGTCGAGCCACACGAAGTTGGCCTGCGAATCGGGGACCCGGTAGCCCGCGTCGCGCAATCGTGCGGTGACGCGGGCACGTTCGGCGACGACCGCGTCGGTGCGGGCCAGCAACTGGTCGCCGGCGTCGAGGCTGGCGAGCGCGGCGGCCTGGGCGACGCTGCTGACCGAGAACGGCACGTGAACCTTGCCGAGGGCGGTGATGACCTCCGGATCGGCGATCGCGTAGCCCACGCGCAGCCCGGCCAGCCCGTACGCCTTCGAGAAGGTGCGCAGCACCACGAGGTTGCGGAACTCGCGTCGGAGTTCGAGTGCGTCGTACGCCTGACTCGACGGCAGGCGCAGGTACTCGAAGTACGCCTCGTCGAGCGCGACGATGACGTCGGACGGCACGCTCTGCAGGAACTCCCGCAGGTCGGCTGCCTCGACCACGGTCCCGGTCGGGTTGTTCGGATTGCACACGAAGATCAGCCGCGTGCGGTCGGTGATCGCGTCGGCCATCGCGCGCAGGTCGTAGGTCAGATCGCCGGTGAGCGGGACCTGGACCGGTGTCGCGCCCGCGACGCGCGTCGCCAGGGGATAGGTCTCGAAGGACCGCCACCCGAAGACCACCTCGTCGCCCGGTCCGCTGGTGACGAGGATGAGGTTCTGGCAGAGGATGACCGACCCGCATCCCACCTGGATCTCGTCTTCGGTGACCCCGAGGCTCTTGGCCAGCGCTGCGGTCAGCTCCACCATCCCGTTGTCGGGGTAGCGGTTCACGGCTGCGGCCGCCGCGCCGATCGCCTCGACGACGCTCGGCAGCGGACCTTCGGTGACCTCGTTGCTGGCGAGCTTCACCGCTCCCGGAAACGTCTTGCCCGGTACGTATACGGGAAGGTCGTCCAGGTCGGGGCGGATTCGCAGGCTCACCCGACCAATGTAGGCCGCGACCCCGATGAGGCAGAAACCGGCTCTGACCAACCGGTTTGCTTGTGGACGCGAAGGGTGTGTAACCTTTCGACTCGGCAGTTCGAAAGGACTCCGCCAAGGAGGCGTGCCAGAGCGGCCGAATGGGACTCACTGCTAATGAGTTGTCTCGCTAAAACGGGACCGGAGGTTCAAATCCTCTCGCCTCCGCCACCGCAGTCGGCCGACGGCGGTACAACTGAATAGCACGCGCCCGTAGCTCAACGGATAGAGCATCTGACTACGGATCAGAAGGTTTGGGGTTCGAATCCCTACGGGCGCACAGAGAATCGCCAGGCGAGACCATGTCTCGCCTGGCGTTTTGTTTCGTCTTCTCACCACGAGATGCTGATCCCCAACTATAGTTGCGATAGTCTAACTTTAGTTGGAGGGGAGTCGGAGATGCAGCTCCACAAGCCGTTCGCGACGGTGACGCCGACCCTGGACGGCGACGTGCTCGATGTCCTTGCGAGTGCAGACGAAACATTCACGATCACTCAGGTCCAGCGCATTCTCACCTCTGCGTCGGGAGAAGGAATTCGCAAGGTCCTCAACCGCCTCACCAAACAGGGCGTGGTGCTGCATGACGAGGTGGGTAGGACCCACACTTACCGTCTCAACACCGAGCATCTAGCGGCTGACGCAATCATGGCGGTATCGCGCCTGAACTCGACTTTTCTGCGCCGACTCGAACAACACCTGAGCAGCTGGGGGAGCACGCTGCGTTACGCCGCCGTGTTCGGTTCGGCCGCCACGGGGCGGATGGCGCTCGACAGCGACATCGATTTGTTCCTGGTGCGGGGCCCTGATTCCTCCGACGACGGGGACGACTTGTGGGAACAACGGGTGACCGAACTCGCTCGACTGATCACCGCGTGGACCGGTAACGACGGCCGGATTGTCGAGTACGCCGAGCAGGAGTTTCATGCCGCGGCCTCTGCCGGTGAGGCTGTGTTCGACGACGTGTCGAAGCAGGGCCTGACCGTCGCGGGGACACGGTCCTGGTTCAACGCGCAGCTGCGTTCGGTGAGGAGGCCTTGATGGCCGGACAGCGGAACTGTGACTCCGGGGTCACCGCGGGGCGTCTGTCGAAGGCGAACGAATTTTTCGACGCCGCAGAACTTCTCGTCGACGAAATGCCCAACGCTGCCGGCGACTTGTACGTCGATGCGGGTATCGCTGCCGCGGACGCGATCTGCTGCGTGCGCCTCGGTACGCACTCGAACACCGGCAACCACAGTGAGGCTGTTGCCCTGCTCCGGCGAGCGGACAGCGGATCCGAACGGCATCTGAATACGCTGCTCAATTTGAAGAACAAGGTTGCTTACACACATCAGGACCTGAGCTCCGCAGAGTTGAAGAAGATGAATCGCGCTGCGGAACATTTGGTCGAGGCGGCGAAGCAGGCGGTTGCGGCTCGGGGGTAGCGCCGCGTGCAGAAAGTCTGGGGTTCGAATCCCTACGGGCGCACCACAGAGGCCCGTCACCGATCCCGGTGACGGGCCTCTTCTGTGTGCACCGGAACCCTGGGTGGGTGGACGAGGTGCCGGTGCTGTCATCCATCTTCGCCGGCGTCCGGGACGTCGACACGAGTACGGCACTACCCCAATCGCCGGCGCCACCACTACGCGCGGAGGATCACCAACTGCTGGGTCGCCCGGGTCATCGACACGTAGCGGTCGACCGCGCCTTCGGTGCCCGCACCGAAGGCGTCGGGGTCGACGAGCACCACGAGGTCGAACTCGAGCCCTTTGGCGAGGGTGGGGGTGAGCGACCGCACGCGGTCGGTCCCGGCGAAGCCGGGTTCGCCGATCACACAGGCGATTCCGTCTCGATGCGTCGAGGTCCAGTCGTCGATCACGGTGTCGAGGTCTGCGCGGTCGCCGTAGGTGACCGGAATGCCCGCGCGCCGAACCGAAGTCGGCACGTTCGCATCGGGGAGGGCCGCGCGGATGACGGGGGCGGCCGCATCCATGATCTCTTCCGGGGTCCGGTAGTTGATCGTGAGTCCCGCCGAGGTGACGTCGCGCAGACCGACGCGCCGAAGTCGCTCTGCCCATGACTCGGGGAATCCGCGTCGTGCCTGCGCGCGGTCGCCGACGACGGTGAAGCTCTTCGACGGGCAACGGTCGATCAGCATCTGCCACTGGGCGTCGGTGAGTTCCTGCGCTTCGTCGACGACGATGTGCGCGAACGGCCCGGACAGTGGGCGGGCGGTCTCGCCCACGGACCCGTCCCCGAGGTGGTGGCGCAGGTTCTCGTGCCGGAGCATCGTCATGAGTCCCTCGCCGTCGTCGTGGACCTCGGCGGCGATCAGGTCGTCGACCACCTGGTCGATCCGCTCGCGTTCCCTCGCCAGGTCCGCGCGCTGCCGGCGACGTCGGGCCGACGCTGCCGGGTCCCCGATCCGGCGGTGGGCGCGGTCGAGGATCGGCAGGTCGGCATCGGTCCAGGCGTCGGGGACGCTGCGCTGGAGTGCGCGTACCTCGCCGGGCGACAGCCACGGCGCACACATGCGGAGGAAGGCCGGCACCGACCACAGGTCACCGACGATCTCGGCGGCGTCCAGTATCGGCCACGCTCGCGAGAAGGCCGCCGCGAGTTCGTCATTCGCCGCCAACGCACGACGCAGCGCGTGCTGGGGCACGTCGTCGTCGTGTCGCGACGCGATGATCGACACCAGTTCTTCCCACACCTCGTCCCGCGCCTCGTTGTGTGCGGTCCCGCTCTCGGCTGCGTCGAAGGCGTCCGCCCAGTCGCCGGCGGTCAGACTCGTTTCCGTCCAGGGTGTTTCGACCACGAACGGCGTCGTCGGCGGTTGTTCGTAGAACTTGACCGCCGGCTCGACCGCCTCGACCATCCGGGGCGACGACTTCAACCGTGCCACGTCGACGTCGGCTTCGGTTGTCGCCGAATCACCTTCGACGACGAGATCGGCGAGGGTGCACGTCTGGACGCTCTCCTCCCCGAGGCTCGGCAGCACATCGGCGACGTAGGCGAGGTACGGCCGATGAGGTCCGACGACGAGCAACCCGCCCCGATTACCGGCGAGGCGCGGATCGGCGTAGACGAGGTAGGCGGCACGATGCAGCGCGACGACGGTCTTGCCGGTTCCCGGCCCGCCGTCGACGACGAGGGTCCCGTGCGAGTCGGCTCGGATGATCGCGTCCTGATCGGTGGCGATGGTGCCCAGGACATCTCGCATGCGCGGGGAACGACTGGCGCCGAGGTCGGCGAGGAACGCGGACTGCTCGTCGAGCGCCGCGTGCGAGGTGAGCACCGCGGGGTCGTCGACGAAGACCTCGTCCCAGTAGTCGGTGATCCGGCCGTGGGTCCAGCGGTAGCGGCGTCGGCTCACCAGTCCCATCGGGTCGCGGCGGGTGGCGGCGAAGAACGGCGCGGCCAGCGGGGTGCGCCAGTCGACGAGCAGGGTCTCGCCGGCGGCATCGGTCAGCCCGAGCCGGCCGATGTAGAGGATCTCCCCGTCGTCGCGGACCAGCCGACCCAGGCACAGGTCGAGGCCGAACCGCCGCAGCGATCGGATACGTGCGCCGAGCTGGTGGATCTCCATGTCGCGGTCGACGGCCCGGCGACCCCTGCCACCGGCTTCGCGCCGAAGGTGCTGCAGGCGCTCGTCGGCGTAGGCCAAGGTGCGTCGAAGGTTCGTGGTGATCGAGGCGAAGTGTCGGGTGTCGTCGGCGACGAGGGCCGGATCGTTCTTCGGGGACAGGCTGTCGGGGAGGGCGAACACCGCGGTGGTCGTCGAAGTCGCGTCGTCGGGGACTGGGGCTTCGGGGACTGGGGTCTCGAGGACTGGGGTTTCGGGGACTGGGGGCACAGAGATGACTCCGAATCAGCAGGTGGCAGGGCTGGTCGTCGCAGGTGAGACAGCGATTCTGCACCGGATAGGGGGTCTTGCGGCAAGCCCCTGTCCAGGGCTTATGGTGAAAGGGGCAGAGATCGGCGGGTGCGCAGGTGAAACGGACCCCGATATCACTTGTCCTGGACGTCCGCGCAGCTGTTGCAGCCCACGGTGCTGTATGTGAAAGTACTTTCAGTTCACTACGGTGAACTCTTTTCGGTGGGGCCTGTCAGGGGGCTGCCGCCCCCGAGGGCACGGGGGTGGGGCGGCAGCGCGGCCACGGTTTCCGCGTCTCCGTCATCGATGTTCGGGCTCATTCGACCGACTGGTTCACTGTCGTCGCGGCATCGTCGTGGCCTGCGGTTTTCCGATCGTCGAGGTGGGCTCCCGACTTCGCGCCGTAAGGTCGGAGAGGGAATGACGCGCGGCGTCGAGCCGAACCGTAGGTTTCGGTCGAGGCCGCGCCGCGTCGGCGACGACGCTCGAGAATCCGACCGGAGGCCGACGATGGGACAGCCGTACGGGGGGCCGAACCCCGGCGCTCACGACCCTCGACGCCGCGACGGAGGCGGCAGCCAGACCGGCGGGTCGCCTCGCGATCTCTACGGGCAACCCGTCGCACCGCAGCTCTATCCGCCGCTCGGGTACGCCGCGGACGGGACCCCGATGTTCCGCCCCGGCCAGCCGACGAACACCGAGCTCACCATGGCCGAGCGCGCCGAGCGTGCCGAGGCCGAACGCGTCGCGACTGCCGAGCGGGAGGCCGAAAGCGCCGACGGCCGACCGGGATCACGCATTCGCAAGGTGCCCACCGCGACCCTGATCCTGACCCTGGGCGTGGTGGTGCTGCTCGTGGTGGCTTTCGTCGGGTTCCTCGGGCTGCGGGAGGAGGCACCGCAGGACCGCTTCGCCGACTCGCCGACGGTCACCGACACCATGCCGATCCCACGCACCTTCGAACCGCCCAGCCTGACCCCGCCCGACCCGGGACAGCGGCTCCCGGGTCAACCCGGTGAGCGCATCGATCCGCAGAACAAACCGGTGACCTACGAGGCGACCATCGACGGGCAGGCCACCATCCTCTACGTCGACGACAACGGCTTGCGCTCGGAGTTCGCCCCGACGAATCCGTGGACCGTCCAGTTCACCGGCGGGGTCAACCCGCTGCGCCTCCTGGTCATCGCCGGAACGGGCAGCTCGGTGAGTTGCTCGATCACGGTGGCGGGCGAGGTGGTGGTCGAAGACACCGTGACGCCGTCATCGACCCGCCGAACCGCGTCCTGTATCGCCTGAACGGTCACGTCTTCAGGGCCCCGGGCGGGGTGATCGGTCGGGTGACCAGGTCGTCCGATGTGTGATCGGGGCGGTTGCTCGCTACCGTGGTCACGTGAGTTCTCCGCAGACAGCCCCTGACAGCGGTCAGTCCTCCGCCACCAACGACGAGTTCAAGACGATGCTCACGTGGCGAGGCGAAGACACCGATCGACTGGAACAGGTCCGCCTGGTCGTGTCCGGCGCACGACTCAAGGCCTATGGACGGATCATCGCCGCGGCGACCGCCGACCACGAGGCGTTCTCCGCGTCGTACGAACTGCAGACCACCGATGCCGGTGTGGTCAAGCGGCTCACCGTTCACCTGGTACGCACTGACGGTGAGACGCAGTTCGGCATCACGCGCGACGACGAGGGCACGTGGCTGATCCGTCGTCCCGACGGTGAGACCACCCGCTCGGACTTCGACGGCGCCGAAGACGTGGACCTCGCATTGTCACCGATGTTCAACGCCTTGCCGATCCGGCGACGCGCTCTCTCGGCGTCGACTCCCGGTGCGGTCGAGATCCCGGTCGCGTACATGTACCTGCCCAGCGGAGACGTGAAGCCGGCGACGATGTCGTACACCCCGGGCACGGACGGATTCCGTGTGGTGTCGCCGCTTGCGACCACCACCATCACCGTCGACGAGAACAACTTCGTCGTCGACTACCCGGGTCTCGCACGCCGGGTCTGACGTGTGCGGGCGGCCCCAGGGACGCGGCGCGGCGGTCAGCCCACCCACACCCGGCCCTGATGGGCCTGCCGGCGTAGTTCCTGCTGCCACCCGTCGTCGCCGACCGTCACCCCGGAGATGACCTCCGCGGCGCCGGAATGCAGTTGCTCGTACGCCTTTCGCGCGCGGTGCCCGTCGTCGACCAGCACTTCGGCGGTTCCGTGGTCGCGGAGTTCGTCGCGGACGGCGGTGAGGCGGTCGATGGTCTCGCTGAGGACGTTGAGCACGGCGATGCCGTTGGCCTCGATCATCGCGCGCTGCAGGGCGGGTGCGGTGCCGGCGACGCGGGTGCCGTCGCGAAAGCTGCCGGCGGCCAGGCGTAGGGCGAGGTCGCTCTCACCGGCCCCGACGGCGGCCGTGGCCGCGGCGGTCAGGTGTGGCAGATGCGAGATCGCGGCGACCGCCCGATCGTGCGCGTCGGGTGCGACCGGCACCACTCGCGAGCCGACCGTCACGGCCAGCGCGGCCACCGTGAGCCAGTCGTCGGCCGGGGTGTGGTCGGTGGTGGTGACCGCCCACATCGCCCCGTCGAAGAGGGTGGCGTCGGTTGCCGCCCAACCCGACGAACTGGTCCCGGCCATCGGATGCCCGCCGACGTATCGACCTCCGGGATGCAGATCGGCGAGTAGGCGCTCGACTTCCTGCTTGACGCTGATCACGTCGGTGACCAGGAGCCCGGGCGCGTTCTCGGCGATGGCCGTCACCAGGGGGCCGATCGTCGTCACCGGTGTCGCGAGCACGAGCAGCGCGTCCGACGACGCCGCACGCTCGAGTGTCGCAACGAGATCCGCGGACGCGTCATAACCGTCGCCGATGGCCGCATCGACGGTCGTGGCCGACCGGTTGTAGCCGAACGCCTCGTGCCCGGCGTCGTGCAGGGCCCGCAGCAGCGAGCCGCCGATCAGGCCGAGACCCAGCACACAGACCGGCGTGGAAAGGGCGACAGCGGGGGACGACGGCGCGGCAGTCACCCTGACACGTTCCCATACCGGTCATGCCCGGTGAACCGGGACTTGGGAGTACCGGTGATAGGGGCTACGGTTTGTCGCATGGCCGGTGCCGGATTTGGGAAGTCGGGGTCGAACGCGCAGGACGTGGACGACGACATCGACGGTTTCGCCGTGGCGGTCGTCCGCGACGAGAGCGGGTGGAAGGTCACCGCGATGAAACCGTCGGCGCTCTCCGATCTCGAGGACGCCGAGACCCAGTTGCGTGAGCTGCGTTCGGCGGGCGCGGTCTTCGGACTCCTCGACGTCGATGACGAGTTCTTCATCATCGTCCGGCCGTCGCCGACCGGGGCGCGTCTGCTGATCTCCGACGCGACCGCCTCCGTCGACTACGACATCGCGGTCGACGCATTGGATGCCCTCAACATCGAGGTCCCCGACATCGATCCGGACGAGCTCGATCAGATCGATCCGTGGGAGGAAGGGGACCTCGGGCTGCTCGCCGACCTGGGACTGCCCGACGCGGTCATGAGCATCATCGTCGGGGACACCGATCTGTACGCCGACGAACAGCTCGGCATGATCGCGGCGCGGCTCGGTTTCGCCGACCAGCTGGGCAAGGTTCTCGACTCCCTCGGCCACTGAGCCCGCACGAAGCCGCGCGATGAGTGCGCCCGCCTGGGAGGCCATGGTCCGGTCCGCGCTCGACGCGGCGGCACTGTCAGGGACCGACGACGTACCAATCGGGGCAGTCGTGTTCGACCCCGAGGGCGTCGAACTGGCCCGGGCCGCCAACCGTCGCGAGGCCGATTCCGATCCGACGGCCCACGCCGAGGTGCTTGCGCTGCGTGCCGCGGCGCGGGCGTTCGGTGATGGATGGCGGCTCCCGGGATGCACGATCGCGGTGACCGTCGAACCGTGCACGATGTGTGCCGGAGCGATCACGCTGTCCCGGGTCGACGCGGTTGTCTTCGGGGCGTGGGAGCCCAAGACCGGTGCCGTCGGTTCGTTGTGGGACGTCGTCCGCGATCCACGGCTGTCGCATCGCCCCCAGGTGAGGGGCGGCGTCCTCGAAGCCGAGTGCCGCGCACTCATGGTCGACTTTTTCGCCACCCGACGACACCCGTGACCGTCGTGATCTCGGGGTCGTGAGGACTCAAGATCGGTGAGATCTCAGGGTGCGGACCGGTGGTCGGCGGCGGGCGGTCCTGGCAGATTGGACGTCAGCATCCCCGATCCGCGAGGAGTAATCATGACCGATCCGTCCGACAAGGTGACCGCGGCCTTCGACACCGCCAAGGCCAAGATCAACGAGCTCGCCGAGAGCGGCAAGGTCCAGGAGGCGCTGGGTACCGCGCGCGACAAGATCGACGAGTTCGTCGAGAGCAAGCAGGTCCAGGATGCGCTGGACACCGCCAAGGACAAGCTCAACGATCTCGCCGAGAACGAGAAGGTCCAAGAGGCGTTCAGTACCGCCAAGGACAAGATCAACGAGGTGTCCCAGAAGTTCAACAGCCGCTGACAGGTCACTGACCTGCGGTCATGCAGCTCAGTGCACACCTGTGGCACGGTGGGATGCGGGAGTCCGCTCCCCAGGCGGCGCCAGTGTCGAGCAGCCGGCGCGTCGGTCGTCGCCGAGTTCTTCCACATCGGACGGCACCCGGCCGCGCCGAACCTCACCGAGGAGGCTTCATGGGAACCACGGACGACGCCAAGAACAAGGCCGAAGAGCTCAAGGGTCGCGGCAAGGAAGCTGCCGGCAGCCTCACCGACGATCAGGACCTCAAGAACGAGGGCAAGGGCGACCAGGCGCAGGCCGAGGGCAAGCAGAAGATCACCGACGCCGCCGACGCCGTCAAGGGCAAGATCGACGACGTCAAGGACAAGCTGACCGGCCACTAGGCCCCCTGCTCCCTGAGGTGCGAGGAGCGATAGCGACGAGCCTCGAAGGGGCCTGCCGAGACGAGTTGCGAGGACCCTTCGTGACGCTCGCAAGCTCGCTCCTCAGGGGGCGGGGGTGGGCCTGAGCAGCCGATTTAAGTCTGACCGCGGGTCTGCGGTACAGTCTTCGGCGGTGGCGTGTCCGAGCGGCCGAAGGTGCAGCACTCGAAATGCTGTGTGCGGTAACCCCGTACCGAGGGTTCAAATCCCTCCGCCACCGCCAGAAATGGCCCCCCATCCTCACGGGTGGGGGGCCATTTCGCATCTCTGGGAGCGGTGGTCGGTCAGCCCATGCTGAACGGCTTTCCGTACACGGCGATCGACTGCGACACGTTGTCGGTGGTGATGCTCACCTTGGCGTACGACCGGGCCTGCGCGTAACCGGCGCAGCCGTTCACCATCATGGTCTCGTTGGTGTACGCCAGCGTGCCCTTGCCGCCGGAGAAGCTGATCGACGACGAGTGGCCGGCCGCACCGAACGCGTCTTTGTACTCACGGTCGTTGATGACGTAGTTGACCGCTTGGCCGGGCCCGATGGTCACGCCGGCGCCGGTCTCGGCCGTCGTGGTCGCGCTCTGGAGGTCGAAGTTGGGTGCGGTCGCGCCGGCCCTGCTGTTCGAGTTGCCGCCCAGTGTTAGCTGGCAGCCGACGATGTAGCCGGCGCCGACACCGATCTTCGCGGCCGGGTCGGACGTGGTCACCACATACTTGCCGGACACCCAGGCGTTGCGGTGCAGGGGCGTGGCGCCCATCGACGGGGTGATCCGCGCGGACTCTTTGCTGCGCGTGATGGTCACCGTCGTACCGTCTTTCAACTTCTTCGTGACGGATTGCCCGGGGAGTTGGACGGTGGTGTCGGCGTGTGCGGGTGCGGCATCGAGGACGGGTATCAGTGCCGCGCAGGCAACTGCGGTCGTGGACGCGATGATCCGGGTGCGCGTGGCGCGGCGCTTGGTGACGGTCATGGGAGCTCCGATTCGGCGGGTCATGGTGGTGGACAACGGGTTCGCGGTCAGCCGATGGAGAACGGCTTGCCGTAGAGGTTCACCTTCTGGTGCACCTCGCCGGTGGTCTCGATCGTGGTGAATGCTCGTGCCTGGGCGTATCCGCCGCAGTTCTGCACGTCGATCTGCGCGTCGTCGTAACCGAGGTGGTAAGTACCGGCCTTCTCGATGTTCTTGGTGTTCAACACCACGAACGTGACGTCGCCGGCGGCCAGCGGGACGGTCAGGGTCCCCGACAGGGAGGGTGCGGTCGGGGTCAACGATCCGGACAGACCGCCCTGCAGGCCCTTGATGTTCACCTGGCACCCGATGATGTAGCCGGTGGACAGGGTGGCCGCGGCGCCGTTCGTGGCGGTTCCGTTGCTTCCGGGCAGGGTGGTCTCGCCGGCCGCGCCGACGCTCGGTCCTGCCTTCGCCGGTTTGAGATTCGGTGCGTACAAGGTGATCTGGCCGCTGACCCAGGTGGTTCTGGACACGCCGTTGGCAGCCATCGACGTCGAGACCCGCGCGCTCTCCTCGGATCGGACGATCTGGACGCCCTCACCTTTCGCGGTGCCGCCCGGAAGCCGGACGAATGTGTCTGCGCCCGCCGACGCGGCGCCGGCGAGCAGCGCGGCAGTCACCGATCCGCCGATGAGTGCGGACAGTCCGACGGCCCGCAGGGTTCGTTGTGTCATCTCGTGCTCTCCTCGTGTCATCAACCCGTTCGGAAACGGGGTGTCGCATGAACGTCGGGACTCATCGCAGGGGGAGACCCGACAGCTGCGGCAGGGTGGGATCGTAGGTGAACGTACCCTAAACTCGATATCAGTGAAAAACTATGTAGGGGGTTGACACCGACCCGCTTGGTAAAGGTAGCCTAACCTCTGCAAGGTGAGGGTCTCATGCCGGTGCGAGACGGTGGAGTCGCCCGCGAGTTCTACGAGTTCGGCTGCACGGCAGACGAACTCGCTACGCATACGGGGATGTGTGAGTCAGACGTCGGCTTCATGTTCGCTGCTGAGCGGCGCCCACGACACCCATGGCTCGCTGCCCGCGGTGCGCACCGGTGACGCCGTCATCGACTTCGAACGGTTCTACGAGTCCGTGGAATGGATGGCCGAGCAACTGGTCTCCTGCGGGGTCCGCGCGGGCAGTCGGGTGGGTCTCGTGATCCGCACCGGCTGGGAGTTCGTGCTCGCCTGGTATTCCTTGCTGGAGGTCGACGCCGTCACGGTTCCGATCGTCCTCGGCCCAGCGAACGAACCGGCACATTCGTGCGAGATCGGTTTCGTGCTCGCTCATGTCGATCAATGCACCGAGGTCGAGGATCTGGTCGAAGCCACCGTGCCCCGGAGCCACTGTCGTCAGATGTACCGCGTCGGCGACGAGTTCGTCCTCGCTGCACTCCGGACGGCGGACATGCTCCGGAACGAGGGCGGCCTCGTCGACCTCGGACACGGACCACAAGCCGCCACCGGCCAACTCATCGCCGAAGCGGAGCGGATGGTGGCGGACGTCGGGCTGCGTCGTGGCGAGTATGTGTCTTTCGAAGGCGATCTCGGTACTCGCGACACCATGGTCCGGATCCTCGCCTGCGCGTCGGCCGGCGCATGCGTCGCGGTCGACGCCCCGTACGGCGAGCCCCACTGGGGTGCCCCAAGCACTCGCTGACCGATGCCCGACGCTCAGCGCAGTGTGGCCGCGACCCGGTCCGCGAGGTCGGTCTCGCGACGCCTGCCGAGGAGCTCGACGACGTCGTTGATTCCGGATTGCGGTGGCAACCACAGTGATTCGGCGAGCACCTGGAGGAGTCGGGTTCTGGTGAGCCGGGCCGGCTGCCGCCCGATCCGGGTCAGGATGTCCGCGGCGGACGACGCGGTTGCCTGGTCGGCCCGTCGAACGGTGAAGGTGTGCGGCCCGAAGTCGAGGAACACGGGCGTACCCGGTTCCAGTTCGAGCTCATCGATGAACCGCTTGATCGAGCCGGATCGTGCCTGAACCGATGCCCACGTGAAAGCCTGTGTGCCCAGCGCGGTCTCGAGTGTGACCGGTGAACCGGGGCCGATGCCGAGAAGTCCGGCGAGTGCGCTGGGTATGTTGAAACCCGTTCCGCGACACTGCGCGGGAGTGATCGTCGTCGCCCAATGCACGACGTCGTCTTCGCGGTACAGTCCGCGCGTCCGTCCCGGCGTCCGCCGCGGCCGATGTGGTCGTTCGCGTCGGGTGACGATGCCGTCGCGGATCTGGAATTCGCCGGCACCGGCATACGAACGGATTGTGGCCTCGCTGACGTCGTGACGACCGCGGATCGTCGCGATGACGTCGTCGAGGGGCACGGCCCCGTCGTGGTCGGAGAGAATCGCATCGATCTGCAGATGGACCGGCTCGTATCGTGGAAGGCCCCATTTGGCAAGGCCGTAGCGGGTGCGGTCGGTTCTGACGATACGCACGTCCGAGGCGAGCGCGTTTCGAATACTGTTGTGGGCACGCGGGATCGCCGAAGTCGCGTCGATGATGTCCCCGAAGGTCAACGGCGCGCCGCGGATCGAGAGCGCTGCGACGACGATCTCGCCCGTCGTCGACCGGGCGGCGATCGCGTGGCCGTCGAGTAGTTCGTATCCCGCCCGCAGTAGCCACCGTGCGGCCGAATCGCCGGACAGGCCCAGGTGATCCGCGATGGTGATGACCGAAGCCACCTCGCCGGGGCGCGCCGCCGCCTCGACCGCCGACTTCGTGAACTCGGCGACCGAGCGCAGGCTGCCCCGGATGATCCAGTTCTCGCTCGTGCGCAGACCCGACGCCGCGGCCACCACCCGCCAGCACGGGGCCTCGACGCCGCCCACCGGAGTCCCGGCGAGCGTCGAGTCGGCCATGAGCGCAGCGGCGTCCGCGACCGGAGCGGCCCGGCGGTTGATCATCGCCGACAGGTCGGCGAGGGCCGGGTCCGCCTCGATCAACGAGCGCAGGCGGTGTCGTGTGGAGCGATCGATCTGGGTGACTCGCTCGCGGGACAACCCGAGAAGGTCGGCGACCTCCGACTGGGTGCGAGGGCTGGCAGCGTAGACGCGCTCGGTCAGCACCCGCCGCTCCTGGTCGGACAGGCCGGCGTCGAAGGCGGCGACCGCGTCGAGCGCGCGTCCGTCGTCCGGCGACCGTCTCGACGGTAAGGGTCCGTTGGCGTGCGCGGTCATGGATGGTGCTTCCTCGGCGGTCGGGTGACGTCGTGCAACGGTGGCCCGCCCAGGGTTCGCCGAACGCTCGCGAGGGCCTGCGCAGAGCACCTCACACGCTACCGGGACCCCGCGCACGCAGAGCTCGACCGGACCGACGACGACGTCCGGTGTCGGATTGTCCCCCGAGCACAAAGGTCGCGAGGAAGTCTGGCCTCCGCGACCGTTTCGGTTCGGCTCCCGCTTTCATAGTGTTCTGGATCACATCAACCACGACGATCTCGGAGGCAAGCCCGGTGACCAGCACGTACTTCGCATGGGACCTGACCCATCGCGCCGACGCCCCGTGTGTTCGCGATGACGTGGTCGCCCTCGACTACGCCGGATTTGCGCGTCGCGTCGAGGGTGTCGCCGAACAACTGGGCCGTGCTGGCGTTCGACCCGGGGACGTCGTGGCGACCTTTCTGCCCAACCGGATCGAACTGCTGGTCACGTTGATGGCGGCATGGCGGATCGGCGCGGTCGCCACTCCGGTCAACCCGGCATTCACCCCGGAGGAAGCCGAGTACCAGCTGGCGGATTCGGGAGCACGGGTCGTCATCGGGACCCGCGCAGCAGAACTGAGGTCCGACCGTGCCCGGTTCGACGTGGAGGAACTGGCGACGGCGCCGAGCGCGGACTGGCGGGGCTCACTGTCGCCGGCCGCCGGCGACGACGCATTGCTGATCTACACCTCCGGTTCCACGGGCAGACCCAAGGGTGTCCGACTGTCGCACGACAATCTGCACTACATGGCGTCGACCATGGTCACGCATTTCGGTCTTACCGCGGCCGACCATGCCCTCCTGGTGCTGCCGCTGTTCCACGTGAACGCCATCTGCGTGAGCTTCCTGGCGCCGATGCTCGCGGGCGGACAGCTCAGCATCACCGGGAAATTCTCGCCGTCACGGTTCTTCGACGACGTCGCACGACTCACCCCGACGTACTTCTCCGCCGTACCGACCATCTACGCGCTCCTCGTGTCGCAGGACGGTCTGACGGCCGAGGCCACCGGGTCTCTCCGGTTCGCGGTCTGCGGGGCCGCCCCGATCTCGAGAGAACTGCTCGACCGGGTCGAAGGCGCCTTCGGGATACCTGTCGTCGAGGGTTACGGCCTGACCGAGGGCACCTGTGCGTCGGCCTGCAATCCGGTCGTCGGAGTACGCAAACTGGGGACGGTGGGCCCCTCGCTGCCGGGTCAGCGGATCGCCATCGTCGACGAACAGGGCACGGAGGTACCCACGGGTGAGATCGGTGAAGTCGTCATCAGTGGTCCGAATGTCATGCGCGGCTACCTGAATCGACCGGAGGCGACCGCGTCGACCATCGTCGGCGGCCGGCTGCACACCGGCGATGTGGGCCGCCTCGACGAGGACGGCTACCTCACCCTGGTGGACCGCATCAAGGACCTGATCATCCGCGGCGGGGAGAACATCTATCCCAAGGAGATCGAGAACGCGCTCGCGACGCATCCCGACGTGCTCGAGTGCGCGGTCGTGGGCGCACCCGACGAACTCTACGGCGAGTTGCCCGTCGCCTTCGTCGTCGCCTATCCACACCGTGGTGTCGACGCGGAGAAGCTGGCCGACCACCTCGTCGGGCGATTGGCAAAAATCAAGCAGCCGAGCACGATCCACGTCGTGGACCGACTGCCACGCAATCCGGTCGGGAAGATCGACAAACCGGCGCTGCGGTCCGGTCTCCGCAGTCCGCAGCCCATCTGATCCCCCTGATCGACACTATCTCGACGTCCCGCGGCGGACGCCGAGCCGGGGCCCGCGCGCCGAGACCGGCGACGCCGGCCCCACACACCACAACCGACCCAACCACACGACAAGGAGTGCGCACCAATGGGACTCACACAACCAGACTTTCCCCAGGTGGATCCGGAGACATTTCTCCAGCGGCCGTTCTTCGATCGGATCCGCGTGCTGGGAGCACACTGGGCCGATCACGGCTTCGGCACGCCGAAGATGGTCCATCTGATCTATCTGATGAAAGTCTTCGTCTTCTACGGCGGTGTCGGGATCGTCCTCGCGACGCTGACGTCCGGACTCAACCCACTGCACGTGACCGAGTGGTGGAACCAGCCGATCGTCTATCAGAAGCTGGTCTTGTGGACCGTGCTGGTGGAGGTCCTGGGCATCGGAGGGTCGTGGGGGCCGCTGGCCGGACATTTCAAACCGATGACCGGCGGCTTCCTGTATTGGCTGCGGCCACAGACGATCCGGCTCCCACCGTGGCCCGGCAAGGTGCCCTTCACAAAGGGGGACTCCCGCACCGCGTTCGACATCGCGGTCTACGCGCTCATCCTTGCGAATCTTGCTGTCGCGATCGCACTCCCGGGTATCGCGTCGAACTCGCTGGACTCGGTGGTGGCCGACAACCAGGGACTGGTGAACCCCGTCCTGATGTACCCCCTCATCACGCTGTTCGTCGTGATCGGCCTGCGGGACAAGGTCATCTTCATCGCGGCTCGCTCTGAGCAGTATCTCCCGGCGATGATCTTCTTCGGCGTCCTCCCGTTCGTCGACATGATCCTGGCGCTCAAGTTGCTCATCGTGTCGGTGTGGGTGGGTGCCGGCATCTCCAAGCTGGGGCATCACTTCTCGATGGTGATCCCGCCGATGCTGTCGAACACCCCGTGGTTGCCGAGCAAGAAGATCAAGCGGGCGCACTATCGCGACTTCCCCGAGGACATGCGGCCGTCGAAGCTGGCCGGCGGCGTCGGGCACGTCCTGGGCACCATCGTCGAGGTCGTGACCCCACTGGTGTTGCTGTTCTCCACGAGCAAGTGGCTCACCGTGGCCGCGGTTGTCCTGATGGTGTCCTTCCACCTCTTCATCCTGTCGACGTTCCCACTGGCCGTGCCGCTCGAGTGGAACCTGCTCTTCGCATACGCCTCGGTGTTCCTGTTCCTCGGGTTCCCGGCTTGGGACGGCTACGCGCTGTCCGACACGTCGGCGCCATGGGCGATGGTGCTGATCGCCGCCGCGCTCTGCTTCTTCCCCGTGCTCGGCAACCTCCGTCCGGACCTGGTCTCGTTCCTCCCGTCGATGCGCCAGTATGCGGGGAACTGGGCGTCGGCCACGTGGGCTTTCGCGCCGGGCGCCGAGGAGAAGCTCGACCAGCACATCGTGCGGCCCGCGAAGAACACCCGCACCCAGCTCCTCGCTTCCTACCCGGCCGAGGTCGCCGATGTCGTGATGCACCAGCTGCTGGCCTGGCGTTCGATGCACAGCCAGGGGCGCGCGCTGTACTCGCTGATGACCCGTCATCTGGGGGCCGACATCGACACCTACGCGCTGAGGGAGGCGGAGTTCTCGTGTAACTCGCTGGTGGCCTTCAACTTCGGTGACGGACATCTCCACGACGAACGGCTCATCGCGGCGCTGCAGAAGCGGTGCGGCTTCGCGCCGGGCGAGTTCACGGTGGCCTGGATCGAGTCCCAGCCGATTCACCGGGGCACACAGCGGTTCAAGGTGATCGATGCGGCGCTGGGCGTCATCGAGACCGGAACCTACCGGGTGGTCGACGCGGTGAACGAGCAGCCGTGGCTGCCCAACGGGCCCATCCCGTTCCAGGTCGACTGGACTCTCGACGTTGACGCTCGCCGCGCCGTCACCGATCCTGAGGTGGTGCACGAACCGAAGATGCGTTCCGAGGATCGCAGCGCGACACCGGTCCGGCTGACCGATCAGGCGCCGCAGTGACCACAGCTGTCGTGGTCGGCGGCGGGCCCAACGGGCTCGCCGCCGCTCTGCACCTGGCGCGCAACGGTGTCGACGTGCAGGTCCTGGAGGCGGCCGAGGTCGTCGGTGGCGGGGCCCGGTCGGGCGAACTGACGGTCCCGGGCGTCATCCACGACCACTGTTCGGCCTTCCACCCGCTGGGCGTGGGATCGCCGTTCTGGGCGGAGGTCGGTCTCGAGCGGTACGGGCTGGTGTGGAAGTGGCCCGACGCCGACTGCGCGCACCCTCTCGATTCCGGCGACGCCGGACTGCTGTTCCGGTCGATCGGTGCCACCGCGGCGGGACTGGGCGTCGACGGATCGCGCTGGCAGTCGCTGTTCGGTGACTTGGCCGAGCATTTCGACGATCTCGGCGACGACCTGCTCCGCCCGGTCGTGCACGTGCCCGGTCACCCGATTCGCCTCGCATCGTTCGGCCCGCGAGCCATCTTGCCGGCCACCGTGCTCGCGCGTTGGTTCCGTACCGAGCGTGCCCGTGCGCTGTACGGTGGGATCGCGGCACACCTGTTCTCCCGGTTGGACCGTCCGCTCACCGCGTCACTCGGGCTCATGATCGCCGCGAGCGGGCACCGCTACGGATGGCCGGTGGCCGAGGGCGGTTCGGGAGCGATCACCGCGGCGATCGTCGGCGCTCTGCGGGATTCGGGCGGCAAGATCGAGACCGGAGTCCGGGTGAGTTCGCGTGCCGACCTGCCGCGGGCGGACATCACACTCCTGGACCTGTCCCCGGCGCAGGTGCTCTCGATCTTCGGTGACGAGATGCCGGCTCGAATTCGCCGCGCGTATTTGCGTTATCGGATCGGGTCGTCGGCGTACAAGGTCGACTTCGCGATCGACGGGGACATCCCGTGGTCGAATCCGGACTGCCTGCGGGCCGGGACAGTACACCTCGGCGGGAGTTTCGCGGAGATCGCCCACACCGAGCGACAGCGAGCGGCCGGTGTGATGGTCCCACGGCCGTTCGTCCTGCTCGGTCAGCAGTACATCGCCGATCCCGGTCGCAGTGCGGGCAGCATCAATCCGATCTACGCGTACGCGCATGTCCCTCGAGGTTTCGACGGCGATGCCACCGAGCAGATCGTCGCGCAGATCGAGAGATTCGCACCGGGATTCCGCGACCGGATCGTGGCAACGACCGGCACGAGTACCGAACAACTCCACTCGTCGAACGCCAACTTCGCGGGTGGGGACATCATCGGCGGAGCGAACGACGGCCTGCAGATGGTCCTGCGACCCCGTGCCGCGCTCGATCCGTACGCGATCGGCGTACCGGGCGTGTACATCTGCTCTCAGGCCAGTCCACCCGGTGCCGGTATCCACGGGTTGTGCGGATACCACGCCGCCGAGTCGGCGTTGCGATACGCACGGTCGCGACGATGACCGCCTGGCGATCGTCGCGTGCGCTGTGGACAGCGGGGGACGCCGCGCGTGACCGGCTGGCCGGAGTCCCCGCGGCGGCCGGGTCCGAGCTGCTCGAGCAGGCCGCCGTGATCGCGAAGAACTTGCAGGAGAACGTGTCTGACATCGTCTCCGAGTTGAGTGCCATGATGGCCCGGGAGATCGATCAGCTCGACACCGATCCCAAGCTCGTGGAGTTGCTCGAGGCGAGCGTGCACGGCAACGTCTCGACGATCATCCACGTCCTGGCGAACGACATTCCGATCGAACACCTGCAACCGACCACCGCCGCAGTGGAATACGCGCTGCGTCTGGCGCAACGGGACGTGCCGTCGAACTCGCTCGTGCGGGCCTACCATCTCGGGCAGAACAGCGTGATGCGTGAATGTTACCGACTGGTCGAGGATCTCGACCTCGACGCCGGACAGTCGATGGCGTTGACCCGGCACATCTCCGATGTGTTGTCCGGATACATCGACTGGATCTCCCTGTACGTGTTCGAGGCGTACGAAGACGAACGCCGACGGTGGCTCGGCGTCGAGGGCAACGTGCAATCAGCGGCCATCCACTCGTTCCTCGACGGCGCCGAATCCGATGAGCGGGCCTTCGAGTCCGAGACCGGTTACGCGCTCGACCGCAGGCACCTCGCGCTCATCCTGTGGTCATTCGACGACGAACCCCGCGAACTGGTCGCGCTCACCCACGCGGCCCGCGAACTCGGTACCCGGGTGGGCGGAGGCTCCCCGCCGATCGTCACCGCGATCGACCGGTCGACGGTCTGGGCCTGGATTCCACTGGTCGGACGGGACGTCACCGACGGTTCGTCGGTGACCGCGGTGCGCTCGACCGTGCCGGCGGGAATCCGAGTCGCGGTGGGCCTTCCCGCATCCGGGGCACGGGGTTTCCGGAGAACCCACGAGCAGGCACTCGCCGCTTACTCGGTGGCGACCATGCCGGGTGGTGCGGCGAGTCGGGTGATCGGATTCGGCGACCGAGGTGTGGCCGTGGTGTCCCTGCTGGCGCAGGACCTCGAGTCGACGCGGGCGTGGGTCCACGAGGTCCTCGGCGGACTCGCCGAGGACTCCCCGAACGCGAACATGCTGCGGGAGACGCTGTCGGTGTATTTCGCCACCAAGGAAAGCCACCTCCACACCGCTGAACGGCTCAACCTCCACCGCAACACGGTGAAGTATCGCGTCGGCAAGGCGCTCGCCGAGGTCCCGGCGGACCGCGACCGCCTGGATCTCGCTCTGGCGCTGACGGTGTGTGAATTCCTCGGGCCGGTGATCTTCGCGCACTGAGGGGCGTCCGATGTCGCGGTGTCAGATCCCGTCGTTCGACTTCTGGACGTCTCGGCGGGGTTGCCCGGTGATCTCGTCGATCTTCGCTCCCGTCGTGGGCGCGAAACGCGAGTCGTCGAAGCGAGGCCTGCCGTCGACGCGTAAGTCGTACCGCCGGAGTTTGTCCCGCACCGGATCTTTCATCTCCGCGAAGACGAGTTCGATGTCGTGGGTGCGGAGGTAGTCGTCGAGTTCGACGAGTTCGTCGACAGCGGTGGCGTCGATGTCGACGATGGGCTCGGCAGCGAGGATCACGGTGTGCAGTTGCCGCCCGGCCGCCCTTGCGTCGCGGACCATGCCGCGGACGTAGTCGTCGAACATGCCGCCGTTGGCGAAGAACAACGGGGCGTCGAATCGGATGATGAGCACACCGTCGATGCGTTCGGCCTCGGGATGGCGGGTCACATCGTGGTAGCCGCGCAGTCCCGGAACCCGCCCCAACTCTGTCCGGTACGGTCGCCACGCGAGATTCACGAAGGCGATGAACGACAGGCCGATCGCAACCAGGATGCCTTGCAGGACACCGATCAGCGCGACACCGAGGAACGCGGCGATCGACAGCGCACCCTCGACCCAGTTTGCGCGGAACAGCGCCACCACGCCGGAGATGTCGATCAGCGAGATGGCCGCGGCGATCACGACGGCGGCCAGCGCTGCTGACGGAAGGTAGGCGGTGACTCCCGGTGCGACGAAGATGAACACGACGATCAGAAGCGCCCCGACCACCGCGGCGAGTTGGGATTTGGCGCCGGCCTGTTCGGCCACCGGGGTGCGGGAGGACGACGCCGAGATCGCGAAGCCGCTCAGGAAGCCGGTGGCGATGTTCGCGGTGCCGATGGCCGCCATCTCCTGGCTGCCGTTGACCTGGTCACCCGCACGCGCGGCGAATGTTCGCGACAGCACGCTGGTGTCCGCGAACGCGATCAGCGCGATACCGACGGCCGGGCCGATCAGGCTGATGACGTCGTCGAGGGTCACGCCTTCCAGGGACGGCGACGGGAATCCGCGGGGCATCGCTCCGACGACCGGCATGTCATCGGACCAGCCGAAGACCGCGACTGCGATGATCGAGGCCACCACGGCGACCAGGACTCCCGGAATGGCTTTGCGCCAGAACTTAAGTGCGAAGATCAGGACCAGGCACGACACCCCGATGACCGTCGGCAGCAGTTCGGCCTCCCCGGACGCGACACCCTTGACGATGTCGATCGCCTCCTGGATGACCGAGTCACCGTCGACGCTGAAGCCCAGCAGCTTAGGCAGCTGGCTGAGCACGACGACAAGTGCGATGCCGTTGAGGTAGCCGATGCGGATCGGTTTGGACAGCAGGTCGGTGACGAAGCCGAGCCGGAGGAGGCCGCCGATCAGGAGGACCAGACCGACCTCGATGGCGAGCACGCCGGCCAAGGCGATGCGCTCGGCGTCGAACGCGGCGAGCGGAATGATCGACGCCGCGATGATCGGGGCGAGCGACGAGTCGGGCCCGAGGACCAAGATGCGGGACGGTCCGACGACGGCGTAGACGAGCAGCGGTATGACCGTCGCGTAGAGACCGGTGACCGGCGGCAACCCGGCGACTTCGGCGTACCCCATGCCGGCGGGAATGAGCAACGCCGTCAGCACGATCCCGGCGACGATGTCACCCTTCAGCCACGACCGCTCGTAGCTGCGGAGCACTCCCAATCCGGGCAGGAATCGTGAGACCGTTTCCGGTTGCATCAGGCGATTATGAGCTCTGGCGGCGGTTTCGGCCTCTCTTTGCCCAGTAGTTGTCGTGCCGTGTGCGATCGTGTCAGGCGGTGACCGCCCGGGGGGCGTGTCGCGGGTCCGTTGTCCGCGTCGGGATCACGGGCGACAGGGCCAGGGCGATGGTGCCGGTGACCGTGAGATGCGCGGGGGCCTCGGCGTACAGGGTGCGACGATGCCGGGACAGGTCGACGACGGTGATGTCGAGCATGGTCGCACCCGCCAGATGAGTCCCCGGGAAAGCGACATCGAGCAACGCGGAGTGGAGTGGGAGGGCGGCGTCGACGTAGACGACGACGCGGCCGTGGGCGACGACTGCAGACGTGACCCGGGTGACCAGCGTCGGGAACCACACCCCGGTCGGGCACAGGGATTGGCAGACGGGCTCGCCGTCGGCGTCGAGGTAGAACGCGATCTTGCGGTGCAGTGATTCTGCGCGGAGGGACAGGTCGCCGGCGACCACGTCCGGTCCGACAGTGCGTAACCGTGTTCCCCACGTCGCGGTGTCGAACGATCTGGTCACGGTGACGCCTTTCAAAGAGGGCAGTATGTCGAACAAGGTCACCGGATCAGATGTACTCCGCATCATGTTGCTGCGGAACGCATCCGGGCGCTAAGAGTTCGTCAATTCGACTGCTGGCCGTCGAAGACCTCGAGTGCGAAGTCGCGAGCCGCGTCGAGGGCTCCCGGCTCGACCCCCATCCCGGCGGTCACCAGCGCGCCCTCATGGAGGGTGAACAGTCGCTGTGCCAATGTGCGCGGGTCGGGCGCGCCGGCCTTCGTCGCGATCGAGGCGAAGAGGTCCCGTAGCTGGTGCTTCTGGCCGACGATGATCGAGAACGCGGGATGCCCGGGATCGCTGATCTCGGCGTGCGCGTTGATCATCGCGCACCCTTTGTGACCGCGGTCCGCCGACCAGTCCCGCGTGGCGTCGAAGATCGCGGCGAGTTGTGCGCTCGGCGACGCGTCGGCGGCGTCCAGGCGGGACCGGAGGAACTCCTGCCAGGCGGCGTTGCGGGCACGTAGATACTCGACGACCAGTTGCTCTTTGGAACCGAAGCGGTCATACAGCGTTCGTTTGGTGACGCCTGCGGCAGCGGCGATCGAGTCGACGCCAACGGCGTGGATGCCGTGTTCGTAGAACAGTGCCGAGGCCGCGTCGAGGATGAGTCGGGCCTTGGGCGTCCACTCCACGGTCGAGAGTGTGGTCTCGTCAGTCACATGACAAAGACTACACCGATCGGTAAGGTCGGCGGCATGCAAACTTCACAGATCGGTATACCAGCGCGATGGGTGACAGTTGTCATGTCGGCAGTGTTCGTCGTCTGTTGGTCGTCGGGTTTCATCGGCGCGAAGCTGGGCGCGGGTGAGGCGCCGGTGCTCACGGTCCTCATGTGGCGATTCCTGGTGGTCGCGGTCGTACTCGGGGCCGCGCTGTACTTCCGGTGGCGTCGGCGTGGCCTCGCGCCGATGTCCGGGCGAGCGATCGGTTCCCAGGTCGTCATCGGTGCGCTCTCGCAAGCCGGCTACACGGTCACGGTGTACTGGGCGATCGCTCTCGGCGTCAGTACCGGGACGACCGCACTCATCGACGGTGTCCAACCGCTCGTCGTCGCCGCACTGGCAGGTCCGTTGCTCGGGGCGGTCACCCACCGACGACAGTGGTGGGGTCTGCTCGTCGGGGCGGCCGGGGTTGTACTGGTGACCTGGTCGGACGCGACGTCGTCGGCGGACGCGCCGTGGTGGGCGTACCTCGTGCCGCTGCTCGGTATGGCCGCGCTGGTTGCCGCCACCTTCCTCGAACGACGCGTCGCCGACCCGCCGTCACCCGTGGTCATCCTGGCGATCCACTGCGGCGTCTCCGCGGTGATCTTCACCGCGGCAGGCCTTCTCGCGGGGGTGGCGGTGCCGCCGACCGACCGCACCTTCTGGCTCGCGATCGCCTGGCTGTCGATCCTGTCGACGCTCGGCGGTTACGGGTTGTACTGGATACTCCTACGACGGTCCGGCGTCACCTCGGTGAACACGCTGATGTTCCTGATGCCACCCGTCACCGCGGTGTGGGGCACCGCGATGTACGACGAACCCTTCGGGTGGGCAACGGCTCTCGGGCTTGCCATGGCGGGCGGCGCCACCTGGGTCGTGAATCGGGCGGAGTCGTCGACCGAGGTGCGTGACCGGCGCCGGGCTGCCGAAACTGTGGGGGCATTGTGATTCGCCTGGCGGACCCAATCGCCCCGACTCACCCGGTGGGATCTGCCAGGCCGTCGTCGGCGCGCCAGGTCACCGTGACGGGAACCTGGTCGTCCCACGGCTGTCGCGTGACCAGGTCGGCAACGCGTACGTATCCGCGTTCGAACTCGCCGACGGCCGGGTCGACGAGGCGGTACTCCTGCGTCTGTCGGTGGATCGGTTGCGCGTCGAGCAGTACGATCCGGACCTCCCCGGGCTCGAAATGACAACGCCGCTGCAAGGATTCGATGAGCTGCTCGTTGGAGAGATGGCCGTCGCCGAAGTTCCAGCCCATCGCCGTGCTGCAGATTCGTTCGCCGTCGGTCAGTACATACTCCGACTCCGCAACGCCGTTCTCTTCCGGCCCGCTCGCTCCGCTCCCGGCGCCGGCCATCGCTCGGTGCGCCAACGTGAACAGCGCCCGACCGTGACTGTTGAACGAGCGGAACGCGTATCCCATGTAGAGCGGGATCTGGGCCGCTTCGGGGCTGCCGTAGAACCGTTCGAGTTGTGCGGCCGGCATGGACGCGATGGCGACGATGCCCTGTTCGATCTTCGCCGACGCGGACGGTTTGATGCACCACAGGCCGGTGTCCCAATTGCCGGCGTAGTAGCGCATGCCGGGCAGGAACGAGACCTTGCGCGGCATCAGGTTCCCGATGATCACCGTGCCGGCGGACACTGCGAAGAGCACTATCGGCCAGGGTGATTGGAGGTCGGCGAGTCCGATGTCGGGGTGACCGACGAAGATCGCCAGGATGCCGAACATCATGAAGACGTTCCACTCCAGCGGGACGCCCATCGGGATCGACGACAGGATGCCGAAATGGAAGATCAGCATGATCGTCGCCGCCACCGCGGTCACCCACCCGCCGTGGGAGAAGAACAGGACGAGCGGCACGAGTCCTTCGACCGCAGTGGAGAAGTGCGCGATCCATCGTGATCGACGGCCTGGCCGCAGGTCGTCGGGAAAGTTCTCGAAGAACTTCCGTTTGATCTTCGGGGAACGCCAGATCGGGTTGTTGGACATCATCGTCGCGATGACGAACGGGAAGTGCTTGTTCAGCTTCGACGTCGCCGCCCCGAGCCAGATGCAGAGGAAGACCAGCTTCGCGGCGACGATCATGTCGACACCGCTGAAGAGGAACGCCACGGTGAACGCGCCGTACACCTCACCGCGCGCCGCGAGAAAGACGGTTTTGTCACGCAGACCGATCGCCGCGAGCACACCCAGGACGGCCCAGATCTGCCAGCTGGGGAGGACGCCGACGGTCGTGTCCAGCTCCGGGATCGCGCCGCTACCCGGACTGAACAGCGCGATGACCAGCAAGATGAGCAGGGCGCCATAGAGGATGACGTCGACCGGGTTACGGGAATCGCCGGCAGTCAACGGGATCCGTGGCCATGGTGGCTGCCGGATCGTCTCCGGGCGTAGCCAGTAGAGGATCGAACCCAGTGGCGGGAAGAACCGGTTGTTCAGCGGACCGAACCCGCATCCCAGACCGACGACCTCGAACAGCATCGTGTAGAGCACGACCTTCTGGAAGACGATCGGCTCGTTGTACCAGTCGGTGACGTCGAAGAAGCCGTCGATCCCGGGTGTACTGATCACGACGACCCAGCCGACAAGGGCGTAGAGGAGGATCTTGCCGACGTAGAACAGGTGCAGCGCCACCGGTGTCCCGAACCCGACCTCGGCCCAGTGCCGGGCCATCGGCTTGATCTTCTCCGCACGCGTGCCCTGACTCCATGTCGGGAAGTCGATATCCGGCGTGGTCTGCTTCAGGAATCCCATCGACCGGAAAGTAGCAAACCAAGTGCTTGCTTGGTACCGATTCGGCGAGCCTGTGGAGAAACGCGCATGGCCTCCGGTGCGCTGGAGACGTGGCGTCCCGCTGCCGGCAGCATGGCCTAGCCTCGTCGTGTGGCAGCGTTCGATCAGTTATCGCCCGCAGAGTCGGGCCTGCTCTTGCATTTCGACGTCGCGACGATAGGCCGAGGTGCCGCATACGCACAGCAGGGGCGCGTAGCTCTCGAAGACTGGGACCCGCTATCCATGTCGGCGACCGGGACCTGCGTCGGTTCGAGTGGCGAACTGTATGCACTCGAGATCGCTTTCAGTGAGGGCGCCCGCGGATATGTGGTCGGCGTCGCTGAATGCGACTGTCCGGTCGGTGCCAACTGCAAGCACACCGTTGCTCTGGCGCTGGGGGTGATGCGTGCAGGACTCCTCGGTTCGTTGCCTCGACACATTGGGCATGTGTCGGCGCCGTGGCGGACATTACTGGGCGACCTCGTCGCCGGTGCCACCCCGAAAGAGCCGGGATCGGCTCCCATCGGTCTGCTCGTCGAGATCGACGATCCCGAGTGGATGAGCCTGAAGACGGTGACATTGCGCCTGGTGACCCACGGCAAGAAGGGCAATTGGGTACGCACGGGGATCACGTGGAGTTCCATCGAGCCGGGATATGTGACCGAGTACTACAGATCCACCACCGACCATCCAGCTGAGTACTTCGACCCCGTTCACCTGGCGCGAGTCCGTGCCATCCACCTCTGCGCCGGGGACAAGCACCTGTACGGAACCTCCCAGGTTCACCGGCTGGACCAGGCGTCCGCCGAGATCTGGACCGCTCTACGGGCGGCGGTCGACGATGGTGTCGGACTGGTGGCGCACAAGTCGACGGGCGCGAAGAAGGTCGAGTTGCTTCCACCGGCGACGGCCGCGTTGACCGTCGATCGCGACGACGAGGGTCTCGTGGTGTCGGGCGGTGTCGACTTCCCGACCGTCGGGCCGTCTGAGGACGACGCTCTGATGCTGTTCGGATCGGTGCCTCACGGAGCGAGCCTGGTACGAGGCGGCACGATGTTCCTGGCGCCGCTCGTCGACGACGGGTCGTCGAAAGCCCTCCGGGCACTGCTCGACGCCGGGACGGTCAGAATTCCCGACACCGACATCGCGGAGTTCGCCGACGAGGTCCTCCCCGACCTCGCCGGTCGGATGTCTGTGACCGTGGCCGATGGCGCAGTGACCCGACCGGAGATCACCGGTCCCGACGCGGCAGTCACGCTTCGGGTCGCCGACGACGGCGGCGCGCACCTCGAGTGGGGTGTCGTCTACCGCGTGAACGGGAGCAGACGATTCTTCCCGTCCGGGCAGAGCTCGGGGTTCGGTGACGACGTGGCCGAACGTCGCCTGTGGAAGCAGCTCCGTGGTCACCTCGAAGCTGCGGCTCGGGTGTGTGATCGATGGCAGATCCAGGTCGCCGGGTTTCCGGGAAGCAAGTTCGCAGACGATCCGGAACTCGCCGAGATGAGTCGCGACGAGGCTCTCGCATCGGCATCGGTTGCGCTCCTGACCCGCCGCTACCGTTACTCGCCCGTCGACACTGCGCGTTTCGTCACCGAGGTCGCCCCGGAGCTGCGGGCTGACGGTATCGAGGTGGAGATCGTCGGCGAGCTCCCCGACTACCGCGCCGCCGAGCTCGTCCCCGAGATCGGTTTCGGTGCCGAACGGTCCGATGACAATGACAACGACTGGCTCGGCCTGTCGATCACCATCGAGGTCGACGGCGTCGCGGTGCCGCTGCACCAGGTGCTGACGGCGTTGTCGAACGGAGCGACACACATGCTGTTGCCCGACGGGGCCTATTTCGTGCTCGACACCCCGGATCTGCAACGCCTGGCCGAGCTGGTGGCCGAGGCTCGTGACCTCGGAGAACTCGACCGTGGGCGGGTCCGCCGGGATACGCACAACGCCACTCTGTGGGACGAGCTGCTCGAACTCGGGACGGTCGACGACGATCTCACGAAGTGGCGCGAGCAGTTGCGTCGTCTGGCCGCCGCGACGCCGCCGGCGCCTTGTCCGGTGCCGACCGGGCTGCGTGCGGACTTGCGTGACTATCAGAGGGCCGGCCTCGACTGGCTGAACTTCCTGTGGGAAAACAGGATCGGCGGAGTGCTGGCCGATGACATGGGTCTTGGCAAGACCCTCCAGTCCCTCGCGCTGATCGCGAAGGTCATCGAGGAGGAACCGCAGGCTCGCTTTCTCGTGGTCGCACCGACGAGCGTGATCTCGAACTGGGCGGTCGAAGCAGAACGGTTCGTACCAGGTTTGAGGATTGCAACGGTGACCGAGACGAGCGGACGGGCGAAGATCGCGTTCGCCGATCGTATTGCGGGAGCGCAACTGGTCGTCACCTCGTACGCGCTGATGCGCATCGGGATCGACGAGTTCACATCGGCCAGTTGGGCGGCCGTGTTCTTCGACGAGGCACAGTTCGTCAAGAACCACGCCAGCAAAGCTCATCAGTGCGCTCGCCGTCTTGATGCCGAGGTCAAGATCGCGATCACCGGCACGCCGCTGGAGAACAACCTGATGGAACTGTGGTCGCTGATGGCGTTGACCGTGCCGGGTCTGTTCCCGTCGGCGAAGACCTTCACGTCGTACTTCCGCAAGCCGATCGAAAGTGGCACGGAGCCCGGGCGGTTGGCGCTGCTACGACGACGGATCCGTCCGATCATGCTGCGGCGCACGAAGCATCAGGTCGCCACAGACTTGCCCGCCAAGCAGGAACAGGTACTGTCGATCAGCCTGAACGCGAAGCACGACAAGCTGTATCAGACGCGCCTCACTCGGGAGCGGCAGAGCGTGCTCGGCCTGCTCGACGACTTCGACGGCAACCGGTTCCAGATCTTCCGATCGCTCACCATGCTCCGGCAACTGAGTCTGCACGCCGGGCTTGTCGACGAGAAGCACACCGACATCGACTCGGCCAAGATCGAGTTCCTCGTCGAGCAGATTCCCGAGCTCATCGCCGAAGGGCATTCCGCCCTGATCTTCAGTCAGTTCACCGGGTTTCTGAAACTCTTGGAAAGCGAGCTCGCCGGTGTCGGAATCGATTACAGCTATCTCGACGGATCGATGACCGCACGCCGGCGCTCCGCGGCGGTCAAACGTTTCACAAGTGGGTCGTCGAAGGTGTTCCTCATCAGCCTCAAGGCCGGCGGTTTCGGCCTCAACCTGACCGAGGCGGACTACTGCTTCGTGTGTGATCCGTGGTGGAATCCGGCGGCCGAGGCCCAGGCCGTGGACCGCGCCCATCGCATCGGTCAGACTCGTCCGGTCACGGTCTATCGTCTGGTGTCGGCGAACACGATCGAAGAGAAAGTGGTTGCGCTGCAGGAACGTAAACGCGACCTCTTCAACGCCGTCGTCGATGACGGCGACATGTTCGGTGCGGCCATCGACGCCGACGACATCCGCGAGTTGCTCGGCGGCTCGCCGGGGGTCTGACGAGCGAAGCCGCCTAGGGTCCGACGATGTGCGGCTCAGGTGGGTCGAAGCTGGGATTGTCCGGAAGCGGTGTCTGACCCAGACCGTCACCGATCTCCTTGATGGTCTTCACTCCCGACAGCTTCGACGCGCCGCGGCGGGCGAGCGAGTCGTCGTACCACTCGAACCACGGATAGCCGTATTGCTGGTACTCGGTGATCGTCGGCGGAGCGTGGTGCGGTGCGGACCCGGTGAGATCGTGCCATGCGTCGCTGTTGACGATCCGCAGGGTCGCCTCGATGGTGTCGCCGACCGCCCAGTTCTCCCGCGGTTCGAGCGGACTGGCGATGGACTGGGTGATCGACCCACCCGAGCCGAGGCCCATCGCGGAGCCGGATGTCGGTGCGGGACAGAAGTTCAGGGCGCCGAGATCAAACGGCGGCTCCGGAGTCGCGCGTCGAACAGCCAGGCGCTCGTTCCATGTCGACGCGCGAAGGGGTGTGACCTGGATACGTATCGCGCCGTCATCGGCTCCGACGAGCTGCTCCGAGGCGGTGTAACCGGAGCCGAGTGGCATCGCGACGAACTGACGGACGGATCGTTCGTCGACGCGGAAGCCATCGAGCCACGGTTGTTCGGGTACCTCGAAATAGTCTTCGGCGTCGAAGTCGACGGTCTCGGCGAAATCCTCGCCGGTGATCGCATCGATGCCGCCGACAGACATGCGGACGAGGAACGGGTAGTCGGTCGGGGAGGTGAAGCGAAACCATGCCGCTTCGGCCTGCCACATGGGGAGCAGCGCGTCGGACTCGGACCACTCGGCACGCCGGCTTCGAAGTCTGCCCGCGTTCGTGAGGCGGAAGCGTCCCAGCCCAGGCGGTAGACCGTAGGTGGTCTGGTCGTCGGGGACGCGCAGCGTCCGCTGCACCGAGATGGAAAGACGAGCGTCGGCGTGGACCGCGGGGAATGCGAAGTCCACACAGTCGTCGTCGATGGTCATGGACATAGGGGCCTCCACGGAGTCGGTTGTGGCTCGAGGGTAAGCACGGGGTCCGACATCTCCAGGCGTGTGCTGTCCTGCACCGGAATCGGCCACCACGTCGTCAACCGTGGTGTACTGGATTGATGATGTACGTCGTGATTGCCGTCTTCGCGGTGGTCATGGCGGCGGCGCTCGTCGTCCTGTTGGGAATGGCCATCGGCGCGTTCTCGGCGATGTTCACGGGCATGCGCGACGACCGACGCGCCCGGAGGTCGGCGGCACGGTTGCGGTCTGGCGACGCGGGCCCGGCGTGGGCGTCTCAGGAATCCCCGGCGGATCCGTTCGGCGACCTCGCCGACACGCTTCGACTCGCACAGGCTCGACGCTGGGAGTCGTGTCAGGCAATCCGCGAGCGACTGGACGGCGATTCCGCCGACGGCGGGGAGATCGATGCCGGCGGGTTCATGCTCCGTGCCCTGGGCATCTGGCGCGGGCGGTCGCCCGAGGGGATCGACGTCGGACCCGACACCGGCGCACTCGACCGCTTCGCATCTGACCCGATAGGCCAGATCGCGTGGACGACCGCGGCGGTTGCCGAGCGCATCGGTGAACTACCCGCGTGGCGTCTCGACTTCTTCGATCGCCATTCCGTGCGCGTCGACCTGAGCGGTGAGGTCAAAGCCATCGCACACGCGGCCGTCGGCCTTCGCGACCAGTTCTCGTTGCTCGGCGAGGCGCCGTCGGGGCACCTGGCCGCCGACCCGGAAGTGGTCTCGACCTTCGCCGACAAATCGCTCCTCCTTTCGGGGCGACTCGACGAACTCGTGCGGCGACTCGAGGCGTTCGCCGGGTACGAGCAGATCGTCGCGCAGATTCAACACCGCCAGGAGAAGCAAGCGTGGCTCGACCGTGTCGGTGAAATAGACGATTTCGAGCACGTCGTCGCCACCGAATGGGATCGGGCAGAGGCCGATCGGGTCCGGCACCTGGCCGACGAATCGGATGTACTGGCCTCGATCTACCTCGATGAGATTGCGCCGCTGGCGAAGTCGCTGAAGCGCGACCACCTGTAGGCTTCTGGCGCCGTGATCACTGTGGGGCAGTGACGATCTGGAACAGCACTTCCCGGCGGACCGTGAAGCCCAGCTGCTCGTACAGCCGGATTGCGCCGGCGTTGCGGGCATCAGCATGCAGGATCGGGATATCGCCGCGTGTCCGGATGCGGTGCGCCAGATCGAGTACGAGTCGTGAGGCGAGTCCGAGTCCGCGATAATCGGGGTCGGTGCACACGGCGCTGATCTCGGTGTATCCCGGAAGTCGCAACCGTTCGCCGCCCATTGCGATGAGGCGGCCGTTGCGTCGGATCCCGACGTAGGTGCCCATCTCGATGGTCCGCGGTTGGAAGGGGCCAGGGCGGGTGAGTCGGACCAGTTCGGTCATCTCGGGCACGTCCTCGTGCGCCAGTGTCACGGCTTCGTCGTCTGCTCGAGTGTCGAGTCCGGCGTCGATCATCTGCACGCCGGGCAGATACATCGTCGTATCCCATTCGGCGGGAGCTCGATTCGTGACCACCGGCAGGAACAGGGAGCCACCCGGACCGACGAGTTGGGCGGCGTCCGACCAGTCTTTCGCGGTGGGGGAGTCGGGCAGAGCCGCCATGGGGCATACGTCGGGGTGGTACCGCAGGGCCGCACCGTGGCGCTGCGCGAAGTGGGCATGCGGTCCGGTCAGGGCCGCGAGAGCCGGATTTTCGAGCATCGCGTGACCTGCGACGCCATGTTCGGATGTTCGTTCGTCGGTGATGCGGTCGGTCACACGGTGACGATACGCCCGCGCGGTGGGGGCCGGTGCTCGGGTGTCTTCGCACTTCAGGGTCGTCCGCCGAACCCAGGGCGTCCTGGCCCACGCAGCACCGTGACCCGCATCCAGGTCTCGGTGCCAGATAAGGGGACGTCAGGTCGAGGCTTTGTCGGACCCCTGGGCGAGTATCGACATATGACTGAATGGATACCGCTGATCGGCGGATTGGCTACTGCGTTGATCGGCGCGCTTGCTGTGACTGTGAAAGCGCGCGGCGACATGGCTACCAAGGGGAGCTGGGAGAGAATAATGCTGCTGATAGAGATCAGCGAGAAGCTGCCGGAAGGCAACCTGCGTCTTCGGCTCGACCAGTACAGGGATGTGCTCGTGCGCGGCGCACTACTGAGTTCCACCCGTGTTCGTGCCCGTTGGTTTCTTCTTCTGTTCGTTCCGGGTGGGATCCTCGCTCTCACCGGCAGCGGTATCGGACTCGCGGGAGTGATAGCCGACGACGCTGCAATGGAGTCGATCGCAATGTCGCTGTTCTGGACCGGTTTCGTAGTCATGTTGCTTGCGCTGTTCGTTCCGATGGCGCCGCAACTGCCGCCTGGGGCGCCGCGCCGCAAGGCCAACAGCGAATTGATTGAATTCAGAAGACAGGTTCTCGAGGATTTCCCGAACATCGAATCCGAGAAGGGCCTTTCGATAGCTTCGGATGTCCTCGCGGCGATGAGACGGTAAGTGGTGTAGCCCAAGAGTCTGAAGTTGGATCGTTTGATCACTGGATGACGATGCGCCCGGTTGGGTACGCGAGAATCCGATAGCCGACTCGTAGACCAGACGGTCGCCGAGTCCGAGAACTTCGGAGTCCTCAGGTCAGTACGATCTCCACTGGCACCCCGTTGCCGAGGGTGTGTCCGACAGGTGAGCTGGCCCGGACCTTGGCGTGCAGTTCGTCAAGCTTCTCGCGCGGTGCGTCGGAGTCGAGTGTGACTCTCGCGGTGATGGATTCGAAGCCTGCGTGACCTTCTGCAAGGCCGAGGAACACGTGCAGGTCGAGGTCGCCCTTCAGGTCGATTCGCAGGTCCTTTAGTTCGATGCCCGCAGTGGTGGCGTTCGCGGCATAGCCGACAGCCAGGCAGTTGCCCAGGGCGCCGAGCAACTGCTCGACCGGGTTGGGCGCCGTGTCGCCGCCACCGAGGACGGCGGGCTCATCTGACGCCACAGGCGGGAAGTTTCGAATACGGGCCTCGGATGCGAACGAACCGGTCCACCGGACGTGCGCGGCCCACGTTGTCTGTGCCTTGGTCGCATCTCCTTGGATCGCTGCGACCAATTGGCCGACGGCGTCGATGTCCACGTCGTTGAGGCGGGTGGCGGTCTCGGTCATGGTGCTCCTTCGACGGTCTGGTTGCCGACGAAGCTATCGGGCGCAGCTGAGTACGCCGACAGTCTGCATCACCGTGAGCGGAACACTTGGATGTTGTCGCAGCCAGGAGCATCCTGCACCACAGGGGTCAGTACCCCCGCGACCGCCAGACCTCAACTCGATGGCCAGACCTCGATCGAAGTCCAGGAGTCGAGATGAGGTTCGCCGGTGGCCGGGTCACCCAACGGACTGTTGAGTACAGACGCTGCGCCTGTCTACCAGGAGATCTCGATCTCCAGCTCGGACTCCTCGGTGCCCCGTTCGATCTCGATCTTCAACTGCACCGTGTCCGGGATGTCGACGCGCACTGTCTTGTTGTTCTCCACATACGACACTTCGTTGTGGCGTGCGATCGCGTCGGCGAGTTCGTGAATTCGCTTCGCTGCTTCTTCACGGGTGAGCTGTGTCTTGGTCTTGTGCTCGAACAGTTCGTCGCTCATCAGTCCATCTGAGCCCACCGCTGGAGCGCGGTCAAGCGTGTCGCGTGCCGAAGTCGAGAGTTCACCGCAGCTCAATGCGGTGGCAGTGGACGCGTCCAGTATATTGTTCAGCATGCTGAATAATATGGGTGAACGACGCGCCGTGCGTACGGCAGTGGAAGCTCGGGTGTGAGTGTGACACCCGTGGATCAGGTCTCGGTGCCGCTCGCACTGTTCGACTATGTGCCGGTCGTGCTGGGTGCGGTCGGAGCCTTCCTCGTCGCGCGACGCCTGGGGGCGGCGCTTGCGTACATCGGTGCCGCGATGATCTTCGCGGGTGGGTTTGCCAAGGCGACGGAGAAGCTCTTGTCGGCCACTGGTATCGCGGACATCCCGAGGCTCGCGGATGCCCTGTTCCCTGTGATGGGTTGCGGGTTCCTGCTTCTGGCCGCTAGCGCGTGGGGAGTCCGCAATATTGCTCTCGCGGCGCCCGTAGTGGGTGCGGCTGCCATCGGCGTCGCGGTACCGGATATCGCGGGCCGGTACCTGGTCGGTGTCATCGTCGGAGCCACCGCGCTGTACGCAGCTCTCGCGCGCGACGCATGGCGCGACCGAGATGTGACGACGGTGGCGTTTCTGGTGGTCTGTCTGGTGGGCACTTACACGTTGGGGCCGTTGGCAGGGCAGGAGCAGACGGTCGCGTTGCAGTGGATCGAGCAGTCGATCAACACGTTCAGTCAAGGAGCATTCGCTGTCGCGGCCTGGCGTCTGAGCGTCGGATCACGGAACAGAGTCTCGGTTGGGACGTTCGCCGAGGCGCAGCGAACACGTGTACCGAGACGCGGACCTAGGCGTTCCAGCTGATGTCGGTCCGCGCCAGTAGCGTGATGGTGTTGCGGTCCAGCCAGATTGGCGTGTTGATCGGCTGGGTGGCGTAGAGTCCGCGGCTCGCCGCGACGACGCGGTCGTACTGGCTCGGCCAGTTGATCTCGCTGGCGATGGCGTCGAGCGTGGGCCTCCCGCGACCAAGGGCGCGCCTCACGTGGGTCGGGGCGGGAAGCCGATCGGACTTGCTGGAGTTGCACACCTGGCAGGCCACCACAAGGTTGGTGAGTCCGTCGATACCTACGCGCGACCAGGGAAGGATGTGGTCGACGTGCCGGTTGCGCCGAATTGTGTTGCCGCAGTAGAAGCACACTGCCCCGAACTCGTCGACCAGTGCGTCGCCTGCTCGCTGCAGGGATACGCGGTCGGCGCCGAACAGATGGTGCGCTAAATCGGGGCCGTCGTCGAGGATGTACTTGTTCATGCGTCGAACGTCGTCGATCCAGGCGAGCTGAAAGGCCGGCTTGAGCAGCGGTGCCAAGCGGGCGAGCGCCGTGCATACGCCGGGGAACAAGGTCAGCTTGTCGCCGTGTGCGGTAACCACTTTCCGGGAGTCGGTCCCCATCCAGGAATCGTCGTACAGGAAGCGCGAGTTGGTGTCGCCTGATGTCAGGTTCTGGAGTAGTTTCAGCGGGTACCTCACCAGCGTGCGTTTGACTGTCGAGTGTGCGGCTCGATAAGCGTCAGAGTCGTGGGGCCCGCCGACTCTGAGCCCGCTCACCCGTGGCCCCACATTGGACGAACCCAGAGTCGCAACGACATTGAAGATGACTCCGCGACCGTCAGTGGACTGACGAAGTCGGTGACCGTCGAGCGGTCGCAGCTGTCGCGCGTACAGTTCGATGACGCGGTCGGTCAGGTCGTCGAGGCTGATGTCGACTTCAGCGTTTGCGTCGGCGGGAACCGACTCGACTGCGAGGTCCAACAGTGCGACGAGCACGGCCAGCTTGTACGTTGCCGTCCGCCTACCGCCCTCGAGAATCGCCACGAGTTTCTGCCCGAGCTCGAGCGGATCGGCGGGCGCGGACATGGGGTCGAGTCTATGTCGCTGCCAGCGGACGCATGTGCGCGACGACCTTCTCCCAGTTCTCGTAGTCCGGCTGCCCGAAGTGGATGTGCTCGCCCTGGAATTGCTCGACCCCACGCGCGGTCCGGTCGTCGATGATGTAATGGCCGAGATTCAGATTCTTGTGATGCGAGAGAATCAGGCGTTTGTAGGCGGGCGAGTCTTCGCCTCGACCGAAATGCAACTTCACCCAGAGCAGTTTCTCGGTCCAGGCCAGCGGATTGTCCCACGGTGCGGTGGACAGGATGTAGGTGTCGAACAGCCCGGACAATTCGTGAAACGCTTCGATGGCGCCGGGCATCGGCTCCATCAACGAGAAGATTCCCGGGACGTCATCGAGGTCGCCGTGGAACCGCTGCTGCTCGGCCTCGCTCAGTTTCGCGATGCCGGACTCGAAGTCGACGAGAGTGTTGTCCATGTCGATGTAGAGGACTTTCTTGGAAGGTGTGCTCATGGTTCCTCCTGTGGTGAGAATTGAACTGTCACATTGAGAGTGGGTCGCAGTCCCCGAGCGTCAGTCACTGTTGTGCTGGAGCCGCGGCTGCAGGTTGACGATCCTGTCACCGGCGGGCCTACCCCGTCGAACGGTCTGTAACCGTGGGGCCGGGTGAAGCCGGTCGTTGAGTCGGGGCAGCCCGTTGTCGACGAAGTCGAACCACTGGTAGAGCCCCGTGAACAGATGGTCGCGTCCGAAGCAGCGGGCGTCGACGCGTCGAACAGCCCAAAGGTCGGTTCCGTCGAGGACGAACTCGACGGTGGGGTAGTCACCCGCGAGATCGTCGAGTAGGCCCTGAGTGAATCGCGGGCGCCTGACGTCCGATTCGAGGTGCCCGAAGATGTCGATGCACGGAGCGTCAAGGGAGATGCCGATCGACGACGTGAAATGCGCTGTAGGAAGTGCGATGGTGGCGTCGGAACGGATGGGGAAGGACCCGCCGCAGAAGGTGGCGAGTTCGTCGCGGATCAGCAGGCGGAACCGATCCGGTCCGAGATTTTCGGGGTCGATCACCGGCGCCCGGTCTGGACGGGGCCGACCGACATCACAGATGAAGCTGGGATCCGGGACGTTCCAGACTTCGCGCAGCGTCTGCGCGGCGATCTCCGCCAAGGCGGCGGGTCCCTGGTGCCGTTCGCAGGTCAAGCGCCCGTCAGTTCGTTTCCGCCAACCGGACGTTCGAATGAGATCGTCCAAACCGGTTGTCTCACAGGCGATGGTGGCGTGCAATGACCCGTGTCTCCGCCGGCCGAATCGCAGAGCGAAGCGGAGGCCGGTGTTTTCCGTCGGCATGACGAAGACGATGTCGTCGAGTTCCATCGTTGCCAGCCGAGCTGTCAGCGTGCGTTCGAAGTGAGCCCACGCCGTTTCTACGGCTGCCTCGAAGGTGTCCTTGGCCATGGTTGTCTCCTTTCCGGCCACGTTCGACCTCGACGAGGACCCGAACGCGGGCGAGCTGGGGAGTGCTCTCGAATGGGAGCGGTGAGATGGTCCGCGCCGTAGCCGGCGCAGGATCACTTGACGCCCTCAGGATAGAACGCAGGTCCGACACTCTGTAGCCGGACATCGCGGAGAGGCTCTCGACCGAGAGCACCACGACCCACCGGTCAGTCCAACATCGATGATGTGTCAGACGGACCAGGCATCATGACCCCATGCCCCGGATCGACTTCCTGGCCGAAGCTGTTATGCGGATGAAAGCTGGTGCGCCACTCGCCAAGGTCACTGTCGTCGTGCCCGACCACGGCTCCGGACGGGATGTCCTCCACAGTCTGGCTCGAGCAGGGTCCGTGGCCAGCACTAGCGTTCTCACGCTTCAGCAAGTCGTCTCGAATCTCGCGGGTCCAACTCTCGCACCTCGCCTGGCACTCGCATATCCACTGCTGGAAGCCGCGATTGCGCGAGTCCTCGCCGACGTCCCGGGAGTCTTCACCGACGTCGCCGACCAATCCATCACGGCGCAAGCCCTCGCCGGCGCGGCTTGGGAACTCACCGCAATCGACGAGCCGCGGGTGGACTCACCGACGCCCCTGGTCGCCGACCTCCTCCGCGTATATCGCGCAGCGATCGAGCGTCTGATCACCAGGTACTACCTCCCGCACGAGGCGTATGCGATTGCAGTTGAACGTCTGGCCGACCTCGGCGCGGTGATCGTCTACCACCCTGTCAGCAGGACCCGCGCCGAGCAGAAGCTCCTGCGTGCACTCCAACAACACGGTGAGACCGTCGAACAGGCGGTCACCGTCTCGCCAACCCGGATCATCCACACCTCTGACGCCGACGACGAGGTCAGAGCCGTTGTCCGCCTCGTGCGCAAGCATCTGGCCGGGGGCACACCCGGCCACCGCATCGGCGTCTTCTACGGCAGCGATGACCCATACCTACCACTGCTCCACGAACACCTCACCGCCGGTCACATCGCCTTCACCGGGCCCGAATGCCACACGCTCGTCGACAGACCCACCGGCCGTGCACTACTCGGGCTGCTCAAGCTCGACCTCGACGGGATGCCGCGCCGCGAACTCTTCACCCTCCTCGCCGGGGGTGCAGTCCGGCGCCCCGAAATCGACGACGACCCGATCTCGCAACGTCGGCTCGAACGCCTCACCCGCGAGGACGAACCCATCGTCGGCGGCGCCGACTGGGAACGACTCACCCGTGTCGGTGCACATGAAGAGCATCATGCGATGGCCGTAGCGCTGTACACGTACGTCAGACAGCTGCAAGCCGACCTGCACGCCATCGTCGAAGCGCCCGACTGGACCACCGCGGCCGGACGGCTGGTTGCACTGGTCGACCGCTACTTCCGTACACCCACGCGCGAGGTCGCTGCGGCCGACTTTGCCACTACCCGGGCCGACTGCATCAGCCTTGCCGGCATGGACGGCATCGCACCGCCGCCGAACGCTGCGCGCGTTCTGGATGCGGTCAGCGTGCGCCTGACTGCGCACCGAACAATGCATGGAGACTCCGGCGCAGGCGTGACCATCGGACCGATCGCCGCGGGCGCCGGGCGCGACCTGGACGTCAGTGTCGTCATGGGCAGCGCTGAAGGGATCATCCCCGCACCCCGCCGCGACGATCCGCTGCTACCTGCAGAACTCACCGGCATCACCGCCCGCGAGCGTATGGAACGGCAACGTATCGCCTTTGCGAGTGCGGTCAGCACAGGGCGCACGGAACGGATCGTCACGTTCCCCCGCGGCAACCTGCGCGGTGGCGCGGAGAGGGTGCCGTCACGATGGCTCATCCCGGCGATGGGCGGACTGGCCGGTCGTGACGTCAATGTCGTGAACTGGCAACGCGAAACCGAGAACGTGGAGCCGATCGTCGCGGTCGAATCTTTCGACGTCGCCGCCCAGCGCGCCGACGACCGAATAGGTGCATCAGCCGCATCCGACACCGTATGGCGGCTCCGCGAGCTCGCAGCCGTCCCCGCCGATCAACGCCGCGGCGCCCTCGACGACCCGATCATCAACCTCGGCATGAACCTGCGCAGCGACCGCCTGAACGGCCGCTTCACCCGGTTCAACGGCAACCTGTCGACGGTCAAGGAGCTGATCACCACCTTCGACCGCCCGGTGTCGCCGACCGGTCTCGAACTCTGGGTGCAAAGTCCCTATCAGTACTTCCTCGAACACATTCTGCAGCTCCGTGCGCTGGGCGACCCCGACGAGGTCGCCCAGATCGACGCCCTCACCCGCGGCACTCTCATTCACACGATCCTCGAGCGCTACGTTCTCGACACCATCGACGGCGCCGAACTGGACCTCGCCCGTCTGCACCTCGTCGCCCATGAGGTACTCGACGAAGCGCAGGCCAACAGTCCCGGCTGGCTCGAGCAACTGTGGGCCAAAGACCGCGGCATCATGCTCCGCGATCTCGCCGACTGGCACAAGCACAACCGCGCCGACCAAGACGATGGCTGGCGCCCGACGCACGCTGAACAGACATTCGGCACCGACTCGGCAGCCGAGGTGTCACTGGCGTTCGGCGACAACAGAATCCGCTTCCGCGGCCAGATCGATCGCATCGACCGACACAGCGGCGGCCGCATCCGCGTCACCGACTACAAGACCGGCAAGGGTGACAAGTACAAGGACCTTTCCGACGTCGCTCCCACCAATTCGGGGCTACAGTTCCAGCTCCCCGTCTACGGACTGTTCGCCCGCACGCTAGGAGCCGACGTCGAGGCCCGGTACTGGTTCGTGACCTCCACAGGCAAGTTCGCCTCCATCGGCTATCCCGTCACCGACGACGTCATCGCGACCCTGATCGACGACATGGCCCTCGTCCACCGCTCGATTCTCGCCGGCCACTTCCCGCCCAAGGTCGAGGACACACACTGGGAGCTGCCGGTCATCGACCTCCTCGGCCGCGCCGGACTCCGCCGTGCCTGGGCTGCGTTGGAGGACGTTGACGAAATCGCCGACTATGTACGGAAGTACGGAGGCTGACATGACCGCACTCCCTCTTGCCGACCAAGCAGCCCGCGATCGGATCACCTCCGACACCGCCACCACCCTGTTCGTCGAAGCCGGCGCCGGCAGCGGCAAAACCCACTCCCTGGTCGGCCGCATCTGCCGGCTCGTCCTGCACGACGGCATCGAACTCGATCGGATCGCCGCCATCACGTTCACCGAGAAGGCCGCAGCCGAACTTCGCGAACGAATCCGAGTCGAGTTGGCTGAGCACGACACCGAACGTGCCCGCGGTGCCCTCGAACAGATCGACACCGCGGCCATCGGCACCCTGCATGCGTTCGCCGCCCGCATCATCAGTGAGCATCCACTCGAAGCCGGTGTACCCCCGCGCATCGCGGTCGTCGACGCGATGGGGTCGCAGCTGTCGTTCGAACGCCGCTGGCGACGCATGCGCACCCGCCTTTTCACCGACGCCGCGCCGCCGATTCTCGTCGACGCCATGGGCATCATCATGGCGGCCGGCGCCTCGCTCGATCAGATGCGCGCGCTCGCCGACGCACTCGACCGCAACTGGGACCGCCTCACCCTCGACGACAACCCACAAGGCATCGCTCCCGCACACATCGACCGCATGCTGTGGGAGGCAGACGCGATCGCCGACAACCTCGCCGATTGCCTCGACCTCGACGACAAGCTCGCGCAGAAGCTGACCGAGCTGCAGGAGTGGCGCATCCTTGTTGCGGCAGAACGCGATGCGACAGGATGGATACCTGTAGCGGCTCTCTGTCCAGGCCCGGGAAACGGTGGCGCAGGGAAGAACTGGCGCGGTGGGTCCGCTCAGGTCAAAGAGATCAAGACTCGAGTCAAGGCGTTGCGTGACGAGATCTGTCCCGACATCGTCGGCACCTATGTCGACGGCGCAGTTCGCGTGGTGGTGCGGCATCTGTCCGAGATCGTCCTCGACGAAGCGCGCGAGCGGCAGCGGAGCGGCCAACTCGAATTCCATGACCTACTCGTCCTCGCTCGCGACGTGCTCAGCAAGCACGCCGTCGCCGCGACCACCCACGAGCGCTACCAACGGGTGCTGCTCGACGAGTTCCAGGACACCGACCCGCTGCAACTCGAGCTGGCGCAACGTATCGTCGCCGGCACCGACGAAGCGGGCAGGCTGTTCACAGTGGGTGACCCCAAGCAGTCCATCTACCGCTTCCGCCGGGCCGACATCGCCGCCTACATGGCCGCGCGTGACCAGACCCCTGCCGCCGACGTCGTCCAACTGACGACCAACTTCCGCTCCACACGGCCGGTCATCGAATGGATCAACACGGTGTTCGGTCGGATGATCGTCGCCGACGGTCACGTCCAGGCGACCTACACGCCGCTGGACCCCGTGCCGAGCAGGCCTCGGTGGGACATCGAGTGGGGTCCGGAACCATTCGTATTCCCTGACAACGACGAGCCCGTCGACGATGAGGCTTCGCTGTCGCCGGCGGAGGCGATTCGAGCACGGGAGTCTCGCGATGTCGCCCGGATCATCGCAACGGCTGTCGACAAGGGCTGGTGTCGAGAGTCGCGAGCCGACGACGAGACCTACGAGCATGCGGCATTGACATGGAAAGACATCTGCATCCTCATCCCGTCGCGCACGGTTCTGCCCTTCCTGGAGAAGAGTCTGGATGCGGCAGGGATCGAATTCCGTTCGGAAGCATCGAGTCTCGTCTATTCGACGCAGGAGGTCCATGACCTGCTGGTGACCTGTCGGGCGTTGGCGAACACCGCAGACGAAGCGGCTCTCGTCGCGGCGTTGCGCACACCGCTGTTCGGTTGTGGCGACGACGACCTGCTGCGGTGGAGCACAGCGAACGGCCGATGGAGTATCCACGCCGACGCTCCGACCGAGGTGCTCGGATCCTCACCCGTTGCCGCCGCATATCGGTACCTGCGCGAGCTGTCGTTCGAGCTCGGTGACCTGAATCCCGGTGCCCTGCTGAGTCGGTTGGCGACCGACCGACGCGTTTTCGAGGTCTCGATGGATTCGCCCCGACACCGCGACGTGTGGCGACGACTGCGGTTCGTCATCGATCAGGCTCGCGCGTGGTACGCCGAGGATCGGGGATCGTTGCGCGACTACATCGACTGGGCCGACACCCAGGCCGACGAAAACGCGCGTGTGGCCGAGACCGTCCTTCCCGAGATCGGCGTGGACGCCGTGCGGATCATGACCATCCACGCCGCCAAGGGTCTGCAATTTCCGATGGTCGTGGTCGCCGGGATGAGCGGCGGATTCCGCACGCTGCCGGAGTCCTTGCTCTGGGATGCGAGCGGCACACTGCAGGCATGCGTGTCGAAGTCGGTGACGTCGAAGGGGTACAAGCCGGCAGCCGACGCGGAGAAGGTCCACGCCGAGGCTGAGAAGAAGCGACTCCTCTACGTTGCCTGCACTCGCGCAGAGAGTCACCTCGCCGTTTCCGGATACACGCGCAAAGGTGCCTCGTGGGGTGCGACGCTGGCTCCCGCGCTGGACGGTCTGCCGAACAGGGTGCCCGAGCTGATCGAACCGGTACGACGCGACGACGATCCGATCGAGCAGTTCGAGCGGCAGCCCTGGGATGAGTGGACAGCCGAGACGGCCGCAATCGAGGTGTCGTCGGCGTTGCGTGCGTCGTACTCGGCGACGCGGATAGTGCATGGTGATGATGCCGCCGAGGTTGCGCTGCTGGAACGCTACCGTGAAGCCGGTCTCTTGACTGTCACTGCAGGAGAGCGTGTTTCACCCGGCATTGGAGGCGTCGACAGCGGGGCTTCGCTGGGCACCGCCCTGCACGGGGTCTTGGAGCAGACCGAGTTAGGCGCGGTCCTCGACGAGACCTTCGAGGCGGTCGCCCGCCAGGCTGCTGCTGCCGTCGGCATCGTCGACGTCGACCACTTCGTCGCACTGGCCCGATCTGCACTCGAGTCCGAACCCGTCCATCGCGCGGCTGTCGGCGAGCACTGGAAGGAGATGCAGCTCGCGGGGCTGGGTCCCGATGGCACAACGGTGGTCGAGGGCATCGCGGATCTGGTCTACCGCGACCCCGACGGCGGACTCGTCATCGCGGACTACAAGACCGACGTCGGTGTCGCTGCGCACACGCTCGAGGCCTACTGGGCGCAGCTGGCGATCTACGCCGATCTGCTGCGAAAGGCGACGGGGGAGAGGGTCGTTCGACTGGAGTTGGTGTTCTGTCGGGTGGGAGCGGCAGCTGTAATAGCAAGGAGTGTCTGATGCGCGCCGGTATGGAATCGCGGGGGATCAGCCCACGGCCGCAGTGGACGGACCGGTGGACGCTCTGAGTCCGATAAGTCTCTCGCGCCGGGGCGTGCCCCAAAGCTGGGACGTGCACGCAATGTCCAGATTACTGTCGGCGCGACGGTGGACAAACTGAGTCGGCATGGATCAATGATGGTGGGCACTACGGTAGGAAAATCGAGGTGGCATGATGCAGCTAATTTCTTTTTATGAGAAGGATCCTGTCAAGACCGACGACGCGTCGGTCTTACAGTTTCCGTTCACAGAGGCCAGCGACTATACCATTGGCAACGAACCGACAATAGCGAAGGTCATTTATGTTAGACATCCACGAATCGAGGCGCGGCTAGTTCCCTATGGGCAGTACGACACGTTGGTCATGACGGACAAGTTCAACGAGGCTCTGCGAATCGTCCAGACTCTAGGGGCACAGACTGTCGTCACAAAGAGTTTTCGCGGTGGCGTGTCGCGACTGTCAATTCGGGGACGAATTCCTCAGGCGGGAGGAGGATCTGCAGACCTCTCGAGGACCACTCGAGAAGAAGTGGCGTTCGAACAGTTTGGTACAGGGGGACCGCCTGTTGACCCGGGCCAGAGCGTCTATCCTGATGAGGCAGGCTTTGAGGCTGCTCGTCGTGCTGTGTTGCTGAATGGTGCTCGACGGGTAGCGATCAACATCGAGAGCCAGTCGGCGTTTCGAATGGACTCAGATATCGCCAACCGGTTGACGAAGATCGGGTTCTCGTTAGGCGCGAGTGCTGAACGAACTCAGGTCCGATTACTTCGGTTGGAGGCTGACTTCCCTGAGGAAGGGAAGCTGCACTCCCCTGATGCTGGTAAATTGGGGAGCCTGGTCGATCCAAAAGAGCCGCTCGATCCGGATGGAACATCAGAAGATGGTTCTCGACGCTGGCGCCGAGCTCGCTGATTGAGCACTAACTCGAACTCGTAGGGCGACATGGATCTGCCATTTTTTGAGAATGAACAGCACGGGTCAGCGGTTGAGCAATGTGCTTAACCGCTCCTCGTTGATGACATGGATTCGTTCGCCGCGACGTTTGCGTTCGCGGACTTCGAACAGCTTGCTTCCCTCGCCGACCCCTACCGTATTCGCCATATTGCCGGCCCGGACGAGGACTGTCGTCTTGTCTGTGACCGTGGATTGGACGGTTCCACCGGCGCGACTGATCATCTGCGCCAACTTGCGTTGCGACCCGGTGGCGAACCGACCTGTGAGCGTCACATGATGTCCCCGTATCGATTTCGGCCCGGACTTGTCTCTCATGTCGACATCTCGTAGCTGCCGAAGCGCCTGAGATGCTTGCAACCCGCTCACGTATCGAAGGCCGTGATGTGCGGTGGCGTGCCACATCCAACATTTCAGATCGTCGGGGATGTCCAAGTCGCGGATGCCGGGCACGTGACTACTGTCGAAATCGTCGCCCGTCAACAAGGTACCGGCTAGCAACCCGACCTGGTAGATGTCCACCCACGTTGCCCAGTTCTGTCGTTCGTCCATGTTGTTCGGGGAGTAGGCAGGGGTGTAGGCGTCGATAGCAGAGCGTCTCGGGGTCAGGGAGTGTTTGGAGATACCGAAGTCGCCCAGCACAAGATGCCCATCTCGGATGAAGACGTTGGCGGGCTTGATGTCACGGTGAGTCACGCCACTTGCGTGCATGAGTGCGAGCACTTTCAACAGACGGCTGATCTCGCGACGGACTCGACCTGGAGTCCAACCGTGCCAGTCCCGGTCGTCTGCCAGATCGGCGACGGTCCCTTCGGGCATGTACTCCGTCACAAGGACATAGCGAGTGCGCCGGCCCGCCCCGGTGCCGAACGCAAACGAATCGAGAAGCTCGACCACCTCCGAGTATCCGGACAGCAGGTTGCCGAAGTGTGCCTCGCAATGCCAGTCGTCAGCGGACGCACAAATTTTGACGCAGACGGTGGTGGCTTTGCGTTGTCCGCGGCCCGACATTGCCGTCGCGCGGTACACAGAGCCGTAACCTCCACCGGCGATGTACGCCTGAATACAGTACTTCCGGCCATCGTCGTTGGTGATCGTCTGACCTGGGCGGAGCCGGGGTGAAGTCGACGCCATCGTTCAACGATAGGCGTCGCCGGCAGACGTGAGACCGAGAATCGAGAACCTTCGCATTGGTACCCAAGCCATGAAAGTCGCTTGTCACACCCCCGGCGGCAACTCCCCGAACCTGAACACGCGGTCGAAGACCTGTACGAAAGTCGATGAGACCGGGCCACCCGTCGGATTGGCATTGGCGTCCGCGGCACGTGGCCAGCGGTAGGTCACGGTGACGCTCACCGGAGTGAATCCGCTGACCCGGGTGTGTCCGGTCGGGCGGTTGGTGACACCAAGGTACTTTCCGGGCCGGAAGAGCAGCACCACGGCCGGCGACGAGACGGTGCCGCCCGCGACGTCGAACGTCGCCCACATCAGGGACGGGCAGTTAGGCGCGCGATCCAGCGATCGCGCCATCGGTGCGCGACGCGCTACCCATCGCAGTCCGGGCTGCCCGAAAGGGGGACCGACCGCGCGGAGGCCGAGCTTGACCTCCGACGAATTCAGATCGAGGCATAATCCTTGCCCCGCTGTTCCGGCCACCGGTTGGCTCCGTTGCGGAGCAGCTGATGCTGCGGGCGCGGCCAGGGTGATGGTCAGTAGCGCAACCGCGACCACGATCAGTTGATGGACGGCACGTAGGCGTGAGCCGGACATGGTTGTCTCCCCTGGGAGCGTCGGACGGTGGATGCAGTTGCGAAGCTACGCCGGTGAGGCGCCGCGGTTGCTGGATTCGGCCGAGGCGGTCAAATAACTGCGATCGAAGACGAGCCGGCGTCCCACACGAGTCCGCGACCCCGTGCCGCCGGTAGTAGTTCGAGCACCTTCTGCTGTACCTCAGCGACCGGATGGCCGAGCAGGACACCGTAAGCGACAGCCACGCTGGGTGTTCGCTGGTGTCCGGCCACGCAGTGCAACAGCACGGTTCTGCCCTGGGCGCGCAGACCACGAACCGCGTCTGCGGTGTCGGCGATCACGAACTCCAGGTTCGGGTTGTCGGCTGGATCGTCGGAGTCGATCAACCGTGATTCGACGATGTCGGCAGCGCCCGCGAAGCAAGTCTGACGTCGACCGACCCGGCACATCGACACCACTGCGTCAGCCCCATGGTCGACTGTGGCGTGCGTCCCCAACAACACGCCGTCGTCGTACGGATGCGCCACCACCTCGGTGGCGACATGCTCCCGATAGCGGACGTCTTCGACGGTCGGCCATCCCTTCGGATCTGCGCGCCCGTCGCGCGCGGCCAAGGTGCCGAGGCTCACCAGGTCCCGCGCATCGCTCGGCCGGTCCTCCGGTGAGCAACCCTGCCGAGGCCAACCGTGTACCGCGCGCCTCCAGGACCAGGGCACCGCGCTTGCGCCCCAACGGGCACCGAGTAGACCGCCCGCGATTGCTGCGACGGTGTCCGTGTCGTTCCCGATGCGGATGGCGGTATCGAGCGCGTGCTGCAGGTGGCGGCACGGAACGTCGTCCGGGATCGGCGTCTGCATGATCGCGGCGACGGCGGCCTGGAGCGCGGTCACTGTGAAACCGTTGGGAGTGAACGTTTTCGGATCTGCGGTCGTCGCCTCGTCGAGCCATTGCGACCACCGCGACCTGCGGTCGGAGGGCAACAGGTCGAGGCCGGTGGACACATCGACCCGCCCGGTGAGCACGGCTGTGCGGATGGCTTCGGACCACAGCACACACGAGTCGCCGGCCAGCGGGTCGGCGTGGGTCAGCTCCGCTACGGCGCGGGTGGCGATCGCCAGTCGGTCCCGGTCGTGGAGGTGCGCCAGCGCGACCGGTGCGGTTCGCATGAGCGCTCCGTTGCCTGCCGACCGCGGATGTGTCTGCGCAAATCGCGCTGCCTCTTCCCGCATGAGGGACCCGACGCGCTCATGGTTGGAAGCTGACCCGCGTCGAACGGCGCTCAGCACCGCGCGGGTCTGTACTCCGACATCTGGTGGGTTGCCGTCGAACCAACTCAGAAAGTTCGTCGCGATGGCGTCGATCGCGTCCTCAGAGGTGAGATCGGCGCCCTTGGCAGCAACGAGTGCGATCGCCATGGCCATCGACGTGTCGTCGCTCCACTCGCCGGGTGCGATGTCGCCCAGTCCGCCGCCGAGCATCATCGGTCTCTCGTCAGAACCCAGACTTCTGCTTTCGAACTCGTACGGAACGCCGAGCGCGTCCCCGGCGGCTGTACCGAGGAGAACCCCTGCGGCTCGGTCGAGTTGGGCGATGGTGAGTCGACTCACGTGAGGTCCTTTCAGTCGGATGGGTGGGAACAAGCGGACATCCTCAATGGCGTCGGCCACGCTTGCGGTTCGTCCGGTGGTACGAGGCGCGCATCGCCTTGGATGCATACACGCTGTCCAGGGCGCCTGCGCTGATTCCGAAGCGGTCAAGCATCGCGATCTCGTCGGCGATGGCCGCACGGTCCTCGGGACGAGCCTCCTGCATGGCGTACTCGAGCTTCTGACGCGATCGTGCGAGGCGCCGCGTACCGCCGTCGATGTCGCCGGCCTCGTACGCTCGGGAGGCCTCCAGCTTGTCCTGCTGACCTTCTTGGTAGAGACGCTCGGAGTACACCTTCGGGTCAGGGACACGGCCTGCAGCCTCGTCGCCAGGGACGACGTTCGCGACGACGGGCAGCGACACCGTATGTTCCACGAGGGACGCGGTCTCGACGTAGCGCAGCTGCAACGTTGCCAGTTCGGTCAGGCCAAGGGCGGCAATAGAACCGACCTTCATGCGCAGCAGCAGTTTTCGTTCCTCGAGTGCGTAGAGATCACCCAGCTCGATCATCACCTCACCATCGCCGATCTGGTGTGCGGGAAGATCATTGAACAACGCGAGCTCTTGGACGCGCTGGTCGTATCGAACGGTCAAGGTGGCCGCTTGCGCCGACTTCGAGAGCAGGCCGTCGACCTCACCCGCGATGGCAGCACCGGCGGCATCCGGATTATCGGCGAACACATGATTTCCGTTGCCGGCGCGCGAGATCGCCGACAACAACGTTTCGTCGTACCCGCGGCCGTAGCCCATGGTGGAGGTGACGATCCCTTTGGATCCTGCTTTCGCCGTGATGCCCGCGAACTCGTCGACGTCGCGGATCCCGCTGTTGATGTGACCGTCGCTGATCACCAGGACGGTCCCGCCGCGGATGCCGGCAGACTCGCCGGCGCGCCGTATCTCCTGCAGGCCGCGTAGATAACCCGACGACAAGTCGGTGCAACCGCCGGTTTCGATGGCCCTGATCGCGTCGGCGGCGCGCTGCTTGTCCATCAACGTCGAAGCAGGCAGCGCCACCTGGGCCGTGTCGTCGAACGTGACGACGCCGAACACGTCAAGCGGGTCGAGTTGGGCGACCACCCCGGCCAGCGCCTTCTTGGCGCCGTCGAGCGGCGCGCCGGACATGGAGCCGCTGCGGTCGAGAACGACCTGCAGGGCCGTCGGGGGCCGGTTCGCAGTCGGCGCCTCCGGTGCTACCAGCTCCACGAGAACCGTCAGCTCATCGGCGGATTCCAGGGCGACGACGTCGACATCGAGTGCGGCAGAGAGCTTCATGATGCTCCTTCGGTGGTGAGGTGGGCGCGTGTGCCCTGGAGAGGTGAGGCCCGTGCTGCGGACGGCGGGGAAATGGGCCTTGAGACACCCTTTACGCAGTAATGCGATTAGTAGTTTGCGCAAATTATCGCATAGTGTCAAGCGGTGGCTTCGAGATCGTCCGAACAGTTGTCTGACTATCCGCGCCCCAACGTCGCCGTCGACATCGCCGTGCTGACCGTCGCTGCAGGTGCTGTGCACGTTGTCGTACAGCGGCATCCCGACTCGGGGCGCGTGGCTTTGCCAGGTCGGTTCGTGAGGGAGCGACGTTCGGTCACTGACACCGTGCGTGAGGTACTCGAGCTGAAGCTGGGGCTCTCGCCCGATCACGTTCATCCGCATCTTCTGGCGGTGTTCAGTGATCCTGATCGAGATCCACGGGGCTGGACGATCTCGATCGCGCATGTGGTCGCGTTGCGAGCCGACGACCTGGGTGGGGTGACCGGAGAACTCGTCGAGGTGACGCCGGACGGGGCTCTGGCTTCAGGGGAGCGGCTGCTGTACGACCACGACGCCATACTGGCAGCAGCCACCGACAATCTGCGCGAGCGCTACGAGGACAAGCCCGACCCGGACAATCTGCTGCGGGAGCCGTACACCCTGTCAGAACTGCGAGAGCTTCACGAGGCGATCCTGGGGCGACGCTTGATGCGGGATTCGTTCAACCGGCGGGTCCAGCCTCTGCTGGCGCCGCAGACCGACGGCGACGGAAACCCGGTCACACGTGTCGCCGGCGGCCGTCCGGCGCGGCTGTTCGCGAAGGAGGCGCCGCCGACGGCAACCTTCGGATGGCGGTTGCCGAGTGCGGATCCGCCGGCTTTCTGATGCGAAAGAGTCTTCAAATCGCTGGTCCCTACCTGCGAGTCCTGCGCCCTGGTCCTCAGTGGGGGCAGGATGAGTAACAGTCGAGGTGTCGACGTAGATGAACCGCCTGGTGGAAGGGGAACGCGGTGGTGACAGTACTTCCTGCGACTCCGCGATTCGCGGCGTCGAGTGAAGAGACTGTGTTCAAGGCGATCGTCGGACAGTTGCTTGAGGACGACCTGCTGATCGTCGGACAGCGCGTCACCGACCACGCGAAGGATCACGAGATCGATTTCCTCGTTGCCGTCGCCGGCGCCGGAATCGTCTGCGTCGAAGTGAAAGGCGGTGAAGTGTGGCACGACGGAACATCGTGGTGGCAGGAGCGGGCAGGGCAGTCTGCCAAACGTATCGACCCCGTCGGGCAGGCCCGCGGCGGCTGCTACGCACTGCGAGAGTTCGTCGAATCGGATCCGAGATGGACTCAGGGGCGGGTGAGATGGGATCACATGGTCGTGTTCCCGCACTCGGAAGTCGGGCCCGCGTTCGCGCTGGCGGACTGTCCGCGGTGGAAGATCGTCGACCGCAATCAGATTGAGCAGATATCGCCGCTGATTCGAGAGGTTCTGCTGCAGAAAGTCGGGAGCCTTCCGGTCCTCGACGGTCCCGGGATCGAGCAGCTCGCCACGGTGCTGAGCGGGCGTGGCCTGCCGCAGCGCGACGTTGTGGCCCGCGCGCTGGAGAACGAAGAGGTGGCCGACGCTCTGACCTCTCAGCAGGCTGTCATCCTACGGGCCGCCCATCAACTCCGTCGCGTCGAGATCCGGGGTGGCGCCGGAAGCGGCAAGACGTTCCTCGCCATCGAACAAGCTCGGCGTCTGGCGCGTGACGGACAACGTGTTGCGCTGGTTTGCTATTCACACGGACTCGCTTCGTATCTCGAGCGGCTCACCGCAACCTGGAGTCGCAAGGAACGACCCGCCTATGTGGGCGAGTTCCATGAACTGGGAATCACGTGGGGAGCCGCAAGCGGACCCGACGAGCAGGAGCGCACCAAGGCCGCGTCGGACTTCTGGGAGTACACGCTGCCGCAGCAGATGTACGAACTGGCCCAGGCGCTTTCGCCGGGCAGGCGATTCGACGCGATCGTGGTCGACGAAGCGCAGGACTTCGCCGACGAATGGTGGAAGCCGATGCTCGCCTGCCTGCGTGACGAGGACACCAGCGGGATCTTCGTGTTCAGCGACGAGGCCCAGCGTGTGTTCGCTCGGCAGGGGTCGCCGCCCGTCGACCTGGTGCCACTCGTCCTCGACCACAATCTGCGCAACACCAAACAGATCGCAGAGGCGTTCAAACCGCTCGTCGGACAACGGATGAGGCTCAACGGTGGCGACGGGCCGTCGGTCCGGTTCATCGCCTGCACGGCTGAGGAAGCACTCGGTGTGGCCGACGATCAGATCGACCCGCTGCTCGAGGACGGATGGCGCCCGGAAGACATCGCGCTGCTGACGACCGGCAGCCGACACGAGGAACAGAAGGCGCGCCAGTCGCAGGGAAACCGGGAGTACTGGTCGTCGTTCTGGGATGCCGAACAGGTCTTCTACGGTCACGTGCTGGGTTTCAAAGGTCTGGAACGGCGCGTCATCGTGCTTGCGCTCAACGAGGAGAAGTCGTGGGAGCGGTCACGCGAGCGGCTCTACGTCGGGCTGTCTCGGGCGCGTGATCAGTTGATCGTTTGCGGAGACCCGCAATTCGTTTTGGAGGTCGGCGGTCCCGAGGTGGCCCGGCGTCTCGTTCCATCAGGGGACGGAACGCGTAGATCTCGCTGATGTGTTGCCGCGCGCGAGCCGGACGGACGCCGAGACTTCACCTGCGCTTCACCAGCCATTGGAAGTGCTACGCCACGCTGGCGCCCATGGCCCGACCTCATCGAGCAGACCGTCCCACGTCCAGGCGCACGATTCTGCGGACTGCCGCTACGGGGGCGCTCCTCGTCCCGGTCGGGTCCGCGCTGGCAGCCTGCGGGTCGTCGAATCCTGGTTCGGCGACGCCCGAGTCTGGTCAGAAACCGGCCGGTCCTCACCCACGGGGTGGCCACCGGCGAGGTGACCAGCGGAGGGGCGCTGGTGTGGGCGCGGTCGGACCGGCCGGCGACCATGATCGTCGAGACCGCATCGAGCGAGTCCTTCGGCGCTGCACGGAAATTCCGCGGACCGCAGGTGACGCCCGCCGGCGACGGGACCGGCCGACTGCGGGTGGCCGGCCTGGAGCCCGGCCAGACCGTGCACTATCGCGTCACCTTCGAAGGTGAGGACGGCGCGCTCTCCGAACCGGCGACCGGAATCTTCACGACAGCTCCGGTACGAGACGGCGACATCAGGTTCCAGTGGTCCGGCGACGTGGTCGGGCAGGGGTGGGGCATCAACCCCGATATGGGCGGGATGACCATCTTCGCCACCATGGCCGACCGTGATCCGCAGTTCTTCATCCACTCCGGTGACGCCATCTACGCCGACAACCCGGTCGAGGCGACTCAGGAACAGAACGACGGCAAGACCTATCGGAACATCACCAGTCCGGCGAAGGCGCAGGTGGCGCAGACCGTCGATCAGTTTCGTGGAAACTACGCGTACAACCTGACCGACGACCACTTCCGACGCTTCGTCGGATCAGTCCCGCAACTGGTGCAGTGGGACGACCACGAGGTCGTCAACAACTGGTTCCCCGGGGAGAGTCTCGAGGGGCAGGGCCGCGAGGGATACACCGAGATGAGCGTCGACGTGTTGGCGCGCAACGGACGTCAGGCCTGGCAGGAATGGCAACCCGTCGAGATCGGTGCCTCGGATCGTCTGTACCGCAGGGTGTCATACGGTCCACTGCTCGACGTCTTCATCCTCGACATGCGCAGCCACAAGGACCCGAACCCCGATGCGTGGTCGGGGGACAACGTCGACGGCTTGCTCGGTCCGGAACAGACCCAGTGGCTCATCGACGGACTGCGGGGTTCGACGGCGACCTGGAAGATCGTCGCCAATGACCTGCCGCTGAGCATCGTCGTGGCGGACAAGAACACGACACCGCCGGACGGTCCGAAGGCAATGGAAGCGGTGGCCCAGGGTGATGCCGGCGATCCGCTTGGTCGTGAGATCGCGTTCTCCCGCATCCTGTCTCAGACGAAGAACGTCCGGAACGTGGTGTTCCTGACCGCCGATGTCCACTACACCGCCGCGATCTCCTACGAGCCTGACCGCGCCGGCTTCAAGGATTTTGCGCCGTTCTGGGAGTTCGTCGCCGGACCGTTGCACGCCGGTGCGTTCCCGGAGAGCCCGTTGGACAGCACATTCGGTGCCGAGTACCAATTCGTCCATGCACCTACCGGGTCGAATGTGTCACCGGCGGAGGGGTTTCAACACTTCGGCGAGGTGACGATCGACGGCAGGACCAAAGTGTTGAGCGTGGATCTGGTCGACGCGTCGGGCAAGACCCTGTACCGAAAGGACCTCGAGCCGGCGTCGTGACGACCCGTTGACAGAGTGCGGGATTCGTCCCGGAATCCGGTACCTTTCCCGCACTTTGCGGAAGCGCTCACTCGCTCAGCGGCCGCAGGAACTCTCCGGTCACCTCGACAGCGGGTGCGGACGACCCGCCTCCGACGACGAGCGTCGCGAACGCGAGGTCCCCGACGATGCCGGCGAACCAGCCGTGCGGGTTCTTGTTGTCGCCGTACTCCGCCGTGCCGGTCTTTCCGCCGAGACCGGGGATGTCGCGGAGTGCGGTGGCCGTGCCGCGAGTGACCGTGTCGCGCATCATGCTTCGGAGTGCACGAGTGACGTCGCCCGGGATCTGTTGCGGTTCCACGTCTCCCGTCGTGTCCCTTCCGCGAACCAGGCCGGGGGTCACGGTCTCACCGCGCGCGAGGCTCGCCTCGGCCAGGGCGAGACCGAAGGGGCTGACGGTCACCGTACCCTGACCGATGCCGTTCTCGACCCGCAACGCTGGTGAATCGGCGCGGGGCACCGACCCGGTGACGGTCGTCAGGCCCGGAACGGTGTAGTCCGCGCCGATGCCGAACCGTCGTGCCATGGCGGTGAGCGCGTCGTCGGGCAGCCTGTTCGCGAGGGCGCCCATCGTCGTGTTGCACGAGCGCGCGAAAGCTGTTGAAAGTGCCACGGTCCCGAGGTCGAAGTCGTCCTCGTTCGGGATCGTCCGACCTTCGATCGTGGTGCGGCCAGGACAGCGGACCTGTGACGTCGGTTGCACGGCTCCGGCGTCCAGTGCGGCTGCGGTCGTGATGGTCTTGAACGTCGAACCCGGAGGGTAGAGCCCGGACAGCGAGACCGATCCCGACCTGTCGGCGGCATCGTTCTGCGCGACGGCGACGATGCCTCCGGTCGACGGTTCGATGGCCACGACCATGGCAGGGCGTCGTTCGCCGTCGACGGCGAGTTGTGCTCGGGTCTGGACATCGCGATCGAGGGTCGTGTGTACCGGTGGCGTGACACCGGGTTGCGCTGAGTCGACGAGATGAGTGGGTGTGCCGTCGGCGCCGACGATCTGGACGGACCACCCCGCCGTGGCGTCGATGTGCTCGCGCCAGATCTCCTCGAGTCCCGACATCGCCGGCGAATGCAGTGCTCTGGTGGCGCTGAGCAGCGCGCCTTGCTCGCTGAGCGCGACACCCGGAATCGACTCCACCGAGCGCCGGACGCGCCGGAGATCGGACTCGCGGAGCCGGATCACCGTGTGCTGCGGCGCATTGTTGCCTGCGAAGGCCGCGCGGATACCGGCGGCGGTCATACCGGGTTCGACGGGTCGGAGGGCGCGGGCGAGCATCTCCGCCGAATCGAGTTGCGTGCGTTGCAACGCGACCAGGGTGACGGCCTGCCAGGTCATGAGCGGCCGATCGTTGGTGTCGAGGACCGGCGTCCGGTAGGCGCGATCGTCGCTGTACGAGAACGATTCCCCGGCACGGAGTTGCCGGTGCAGGACGGAGGGCTGCCACCTTATCTTCCAGTGGGAATCCGACTCGGCGAGAACGACAGAGGTCTGATACTCGACGCTCCGATCGCGGATCTGCCAGCGATGGTCGAGTGTGCCGCTGACCTCCTTGTCGTCGACCAGGTCGGCCGCGACCGAGAGCTTGGGCGTGCGGCCCATGCCATCGAACATGGCGGTGATCGCCGCGCCTGCCGCGGTCGGATCGTCGGTGAGCGCCGCGGCTCTGGTGGCATCGCCCTCCTGCAGCGCGGCCGCGAACGACCGTAGCGCGTCCTCAGGTGATTCTGAGGACAGGAAGCAACCCGACATCGTGCCCACGATCGCCATACATGCACTCACCAGTGCCCACCATCGACGCATGACCCGAGCCAACCCATCGGGACGCCGTGATGCCAAGTTTCGGCACGCGATCGGCCGATAGCGGTTCGCTATCGTCGCTGTTCCTGGTCCGGTTTCCGGTCAGTCGTCCGGTCTTCGGAGTTCGGTGACGATCACGCGGGCCACCTCTCCGATGGCGCGGTCGACCTCGGGTAGTGCCATCTCAGATCTCGCGCTCATCGTGAACACCGCGACCGCGATCGGCACTTCGCCGGGGAACTCGATGACGCCGATCTCGTTGCGAACGGCGACGAGCGTGCCCGTCTTACCCGCGACGCTCACCCGGCGGAACGGAAAGCCCGAAGCGAGGCGCGAGGTGAAGACCTGTTTCCTCATCGTCTGGCGAATGAACTCGCACGACGTCGCGGACGCTGCGCGATCGGTCCATATCGCGTCCAGCAGCGTCGTGCAGTCGCGCGGTGTCGCGGCACTGGAGTAGGCGGCGTCGTAGGCGCTGACCGAGGCGTCGAAGTCGGGATCGGCCAGGGCGGCGAACGCTTCGGCGACGGTGCTCGTGCCGGTCTCCCGCTGCAGACGTGCGTGCGATTCGGCGACACCACCGACGATGCGGGTGTGCGTGAGGCCGAGGTCGACCAGGTCGTCGTGGATCTGCGGCAGTCCGATGTGGGCGAGTATGACGTCGGCGGCGACGTTGTCCGAGACGGTCATCATCGAGGTGGCGAGGTCGCGCCAGGAAATGGTGACCGGGTCCGAGAACAGTGCGAGCCCGGTCGGGCCCTGAGCCCACCGAGTGGGATCGACCGAGATCGACGCCGTGAGATCGATGTCGCCGCGATCTGCCATGCGGCACAGGGAGACCAACACCGCGAGTTTGTAGACCGACGCGAGGACGACCGGGGTGTCGGCGTCGTGGCAGTACTCGACCGGCGTCGGCCCGATCGTCCGTACATGCACGCATCCCGAACAGCCGGCGTCGGCGAAGGTCTCGTGGACAGCGCGGTCGAGCTCGGTGCGGACCGACTCGGGCAGGGGCGCCGACGAGCTCACGTCGCCTTGCCGATCCGGTAGAGGGCGGCGGTGACGACCTCCGCCACCTCGCTGAGGCCGGGTTCGCGGTAGACGACGCGAAGGCGCAGCGCGGTGGCGTCCGGTCCGACGGTGAGACAGCGGACGGCATCGACCGCGGCGAGGACACCGCGATCGACGGTCAGCGCGAAGGCGTGCCCGGCAGCTACTGCGGCCAGTACCTGGTCGGCGGACGTCACCGGATTCAGCTGGGGGTCGAGGCCGGACTCTCGGAGCCGGTCGATCAGCTGGTCGTGCGCAGGCGGGTTGAACGACCGTGGTGTGTGGCAGAAGTGCAACCCCGCGAGTTGACGCAGGCGCGGCCGGTCGGCATCTGCTGTCGGATGCGAAGCGGGCACCACGACGGAACGCTTGAGGACGACAATCGGGCCGGTGGTCAAAGAGCCGGTGACACACGGCGCTTCGACGACCGCAAGGTCGAGTGACCCGGCCGACACCTGTTCGACGAGATTTACCGTCGAGGAGCTGACCGTGTCCTGTCCGGACGCGACTCCGGCGATGCGGCGTGCCAGCGTGGCCGTGACCGTCGGGCCGACCAGTGATGGGGTACCCCAACGCAATACCCCTGTGCGCTCGTGGAGCCGCCGGGCCTCGCCGACGAATCTCGAAGCGTCGTCGACGAGTAGACGTGCGCGCGGAAGCAGTTCGCGTCCGGCATCGGTGAGTTCGGCGCCGCGAGTTGTACGTCGGATGAGTTGGAGTCCCAGCTGCTTCTCCAGGCGACGCAGACCCTGCGACACCGGCGGCTGCGTCATCTCAAGGCGCGTAGCGGCCTCGCCGAAGTGGCCCTCCTCGGCCACGGCGACGAAGAACCGCAAGTGCCTGATCAGATCCACGGGTTCCAGGATGGCATGGCTGCACCCGCGAAGGGTTCAGCTGAGAAGTGACCACACACAGCGCCTGACGCGGGGGCAGTATGCGTCGCATACCGGACCCAAATGCCCCAACTCGACACGTGACCGTGCACGATCCTGCACAACTCCGCAGTGGTCGACGTTTCGCTGACAGATCCGTTCCTGATCATCTGTCAGCGCAAGAACACCGCCGCCGCGTCGGCGAGGTCGAGTAGCGGCTGTGGGAAGACACCGAGCGCGACCGTCGCCAGAGTGCACAGGGCGATGCCGGTCGTCGTCAGCACGCTGGGTTTCACCACGTGCGGGGCGCCGGCGGTGGGAACGTCGTCGAAGAACATGGCGACGATGATGCGGACGTAGACATAGGCGGCGATGGCGCTGCTGATGACGCCGATGACCACGAGGAAGCCGCCGCCGGAACCGGCCGCGGCGGCGAAGACGTCGAATTTGGCGATGAAGCCACTGGTCAGCGGAATGCCCGCGAAGGAGAGCAGGTACACCGAGAACATGGCGCCCACCAGCGGGTAACGGCGCCCCAACCCCGACCACTGGGTGAGGTCGGTGGCCTCGCGGCCGGACAGGTGCGGGTTTCGCGGCAGCGGTGCCGTGCCGTGGATGGCGACTGTGCGGGCGGAGGGGCCGGAGTCGGTGTCGGGCTCGCGGATGACGGCGACGGTGGCAAAGGCGCCGAGAGTGGTGAACGCGTAGGCGGCGAGGTAGAACAGCGTGGCGCCGAGTCCGGCCTCGTCGAAGGCGATCAGGCCGAGCAGGATGAACCCGGCGTGCGCGATGGACGAGTACGCGAGCATCCGCTTGACGTCGTTCTGGGTCACCGCCATGACCGAGGCGATGACCATCGACGCGATGGCCACCGCCCACAACGCGGGTTCCCATTGCTCACGCAGCCCCGGGAAACCGACGTAGAAGACCCGGAGCAACGCGCCGAAAGCGGCGACCTTGGTGGCGGCGGCCATGAACGAGGTGACGGGCGTCGGAGCGCCCTGGTAGACATCCGGAATCCACGAATGGAACGGCACCGCACCCACTTTGAAGAGCAGGCCGACGGCGAGCAGTGCGAGCCCGATGAGTGCCAGCGTGGTGTCACCGCCGCTGGCGGCGATCGCCGAGATCGACGCACCGATCGTCGAGAGGTTGAGTGAACCGGTGGCGCCGTAGACGAAGGCCGCTCCGAACAGGAAGAACGCAGACGAGAAGGCGCCCAGCAGAAAGTACTTCAGGGAGGCTTCCTGCGAGATGAGGCGCCGACGCCGGGCCAGTCCGCACAGCAGATACAACGGGAGCGAGAACACCTCCAGCGCGATGAACATCGTGAGCAGGTCCCCACACGCCGGGAACAGCATCATCCCGCCCACCGCGAGCAGGGCCAGGGGGAAGACCTCGGTCGTCACCGCTCCGGCGCGGGTGGCCTCGAACTCGGCATCGGTGTTGGGTACCGAGGCACCCGAGGGGGTGAACATGTCGGCGTCCACACCGCCGCCGGCCGGGCCGCCACGCGTGATCGCGTCGTCCCCGCCGCCGACCCCGGCGAGCCTACGCATCGTCACCGGTGCGACCACTCGCTCGAGTCGGCGCTCGGCCATGAATCCGACGGCGATGACGGCGATGATCAGCAGCAGGCCTTGCAGATACAGCGCCGGTCGATCGATCACGACCGCACCCGACATCGCGAACTCGCCGTTCGCGCCATCGTGTGTCTGCGCGACCGCCACCGCGATCAGGGCACCCAATCCGACGACCAACCCGCCGAGTGCGAGCGAGAGTTGCAGGGCATACCGCAGTCTGCGCGGCGCGAAGGCCTCGACCAGGACCCCGACGACCCCCACGCCGAAGACGATGAGCATCGGTGCGAGAGATGCGTATTCGACGCTGGGGGTGTCGATGGCGGCCAGCGTCATCGGACCGTCGACGAGGGTGGTCGATGTCATCAGTTGCCCTCCGGATCAGACTCGGCGACGGCTGGTTCGGGCGCCTCGACGCCGACAGTGGTGAGCGTTGCCTGGACCGCCGGATCGATCAGGTCGATCATCGGCTTCGGATACACCCCCAGCGCGATGAGCAGGGCGAGCAGCGGAGCGACGACGACGAGTTCGCGACCCGCCAGGTCCCGCATCGACGACGAGCGGTCGCCGGCCGGTTTCGACGGCCCGCCCATCATGCGCTGATAGGTCCACAGGATGTAGATCGCCGACAGGACGAGCGCCGAGCAGGCGATCACCGCCGCCACCGGGTAGCGGGTGAAGGTGCCGATGAGAACCAGGAACTCGCTGATGAAGGGGGCCAGACCGGGGAGGGAGAGGGTGGCGAGCCCGGCGACGAGAAAGGTGCCGGCGAGGACGGGCGCGACCTTCTGCACGCCGCCGTAGTCGGCGATCAGGGTGCTCCCACGACGTGATACGAGGAAGCCGGCGATGAGGAACAGTGCGGCGGTGGAGATCCCGTGGTTGACCATGTAGAGCGTCGACCCGGTCTGGCCCTGGTCGGTCATCGCGAAGATGCCGAGGATGATGAAGCCGAAGTGCGAGATGGAGGTGTAGGCGATGAGCCGCATCACGTCGGTCTGGCCGATTGCCAGGACCGCGCCGTAGACGATGCTGACGACCGCGAGTCCGCAGACGAGCGGCGCGAAGTACTGGGATGCGTCCGGGAACAGCTGCATGCAGAATCGCAGCATCGCGAAGGTCCCGACCTTGTCGATCACGGCCATCATCAGCACCGCCGAGGCGGGCGTGGCGGCGACGGCGGCGTCGGGCAACCACGAATGCAACGGCCACAGCGGTGCTTTCACCGCGAAGGCGAACAGGAAGCCGAGGAACAGGAGTTTGGCCAACCCGGTCGAGTCGTCGATCTGTCCGCTCGCGACAGCTGCGGCGATGTCCGGCAGCGCGAACGTCCCGCCACCGTCTGGGCCCACCCCGTCCTGGGCGGTCACCACGTACAGTCCGATGACCGCGGCCAACAGAAGGAGTCCGCCGAAGAGGTTGTACAACAGGAACTTCACCGCGGCTGCCGATCGGTTGGGTCCGGTGCCGAACCCGCCGATCAGGAAGTACATCGGGATGAGCATCGCCTCGAAGAAGATGTAGAACAGCAGCACGTCGAGCGCGACGAAGCTCATCAGCACCATCGCCTCGGTGGCGAGGAACAGCGCCAGGTAGATGTGCGGGCCCTTCTGCGCGCGGCCACCCGAATTGTCCAGCGAGCCCGCCGACTCGGCATCGCGCCAGCCGGCCACGAGCAGCAGGGGCAGGAGCGCCGCGGTCAGCAGCACCAGGACGAGTCCGATGCCGTCGAGCCCCAGCGCATACCGCGTACCCAGCGCCGGTATCCAGCTGACGTCTTCGACGAACTGGTAGCGCTCCCCACCGGGATCGAAACCGGCCGCGAGACCGACCGAGAGGACGAGGACAGCCACGGACACCACGAGCGCGAACCATCTCGCCGCGGTCGCCCGGTGCGCCGGGACCGCGAGGACAAGGGCCGCGCCGACGGCGGGCGCAACCCAGAGGATGGTCAACCAGGGGATGCTCACAGGACGTTCACCGCCATCACCAGGGCCACGATCACGGTGGTACCCGCGAACATCGACAAGGCATACGACCGGACATAACCGTTCTGCCACCCGCGTATTCGACGCGACGCGCCGGTCACCGCATCACCGACACCACTGGTGAGCGCGTCGACGCCGTCGGACTCGACCGCGACGAGGCCGGCGGTGACCCGCTGACCCGGCCGCATCAGCAGCTCCTCGTTGACGGCGTCGCCGTACAGATCGCGGCGAGCGGCGACGGTGAGCACGGATACGTCCTCGGGCGCGGTCACCGGCACCGGTCGAGTCGCGTACTGACGGTAGGCGACAGCCACGCCGACGGCGACCACGAGCAGGATGATCGCCGTCATGGCCCACACCGGGACGAGATGGTGCTCGGTGTGTTCTCCGACAACGGGTTCGAGCCACGTCTCCAGCGATCCGCCGATGGCCAGCAGGCCGCCCGATGCAACGGAGCCGAGCGCGATCAGGATCATCGGTCCGGTCATGACACGCGGCGACTCGTGCGGGTGAGGTGCCGGCGCGTGCGTGCCGTCGTGCCAACGCTTCTCGCCGAAGAAGGTGAGTAACATGACCCGGGTCATGTAGTACGCGGTGATCCCGGCGCCGAGAAGTGCTGCGCCACCGAGGATCAGACCTTTCGCTCCACCCGCTCCGAACGCGGCCTCGATGATGTGATCCTTCGAGTAGAAGCCCGCGAACGGCGGCACACCGATGATCGCGAGATACCCGACGCCGAAGGTGACGAACGTGATCGGCATGAGGGTGCGCAGTCCACCGTAGCGGCGCATGTCGGTCTCGTCGTTCATCCCGTGCATCACCGATCCCGCACCGAGGAACAGCCCCGCCTTGAAGAAGCCGTGGGTGAGGAGGTGCATGATGGCGAACGCGTAACCCGCCGGACCGAGCCCGGCGGCCAGGACCATGTACCCGATCTGGCTCATCGTCGACGCGGCGAGCGCCTTCTTGATGTCGTCCTTCGCGCAACCGATGACGGCACCGAACAACAGGGTGACCGCGCCGACGACCACGACCCCGACCTGGGCGGCGGGGGCGAGGTCGAAGATCGGGCCCGAGCGCACGATGAGGTAGACGCCGGCGGTCACCATGGTCGCGGCGTGGATCAGCGCCGACACCGGCGTCGGGCCCTCCATCGCGTCGCCCAGCCACGACTGCAGCGGCACCTGCGCCGACTTGCCGCATGCGGCGAGAAGCAGCACGAAACCCAGTGCGGTGAGTGTCGTCTCGCCTGCCTGGGAAGCACCGTCGAACACCGCGGTGAAGGCCACTGAGCCAAAGGCGGCGAACATGATCATCAGGGCGACAGCGAGTCCGATGTCGCCGACCCGGTTGACGACGAATGCCTTCTTGGCCGCGGTGGCCGCCGACGGCTTGTGCTGCCAGAAACCGATCAGCAGGTACGACGCGAGTCCGACGCCTTCCCAGCCGAGGTAGAGACCCAGGTAGTTGTCGGCCAGGACCAGGACGAGCATGGCCGCGAGAAACAGGTTGAGGTAGGCGAAGAATCGGCGACGATCTGGATCGTGCTGCATGTAGCCGATCGAATAGACGTGGATGAGCGAGCCGACGCCGGTGATCAGCAGGACGAAGCACATCGACAGCTGGTCGAGGAGAAACCCGAAGTCGACCTGGAGCTCGCCCACCGGTACCCAACTGAACTGGACGTCCGACACGACGCGGTCGTCAGCAGATCGGGACACCATGCCGGTGAACATGATCAGCGCCACCGCGAACGACGCGATCGCGAGGCCCGTCCCGAGCAGATGCCCCCACCGGTCCGTGGCGCGACCACCGAGAAGGAGGATCGCCGCACCCAGGAGCGGCAGAGCCGGGATCAGCCAGAGCAATGACGCAGTGAGTTCGGCGTTCACCAATCCTCCTCTACCTCTTCAGCAGATCCGCGTCGTCGACCGACGCCGAGCGGCGTGATCGGAAGATAGTCATGATGATCGCCAGCCCGACCACCACTTCCGCCGCGGCGACGACCATGGTGAAGAACGCGATGACCTGGCCGTCGAACGACTGGTTCATCCGGGCGAAGGTGACGAAGGCGAGGTTGGCCGCATTGAGCATGAGCTCGACGCACATGAACACGACGATCGCGTTGCGTCGCAGCAGTACTCCGGCCGCGCCGATGGTGAACAGCAGCGCTGCGAGGTAGAGGTAGTTCTCCGGGTTCACCGGTCGGTCCCCGGGTCGTCGGCCGGGCGGGTGCGGAGTGTCCGCGCGGCCAGGATGGCGTTGACCGACAGGTCCGACGGCGACCCGTCGGGCAGACGGGCCGGCACGTCGACCGCGTTGTGTCGCGCGTAGACCCCGGGTGTCGGCAGCGGGGTCAGGTTGACCCCACTGCGGAACCGCGCCTGCGACAGTTCTTTCTGGGTGAGTCGTGGGCCGAAACGCTCCCGGTGCGCGAGCACCATGGCGCCGAGCGTGGCGGCGATGAGGAGGGCTCCGGTGAGCTCGAACGCCCACAGGTAGCGGACGAAGATCAGCTCGGCGATGGCCTCCACACCGGCGTCGCTCTGCGCGGCCACCACGTCGGGGTTGGTGGCACCGGTGACGACACCGACGGTGGCGCTGCCGATCCCGGCGATCAACAGGATCCCGAAGCCGACACCGAGCAACACCGCGGACAGTCGCTGGCCGCGCAGGGTCTCCCGCAGTGAGTCCGACGAGTCGACGCCGATCAGCATGATGACGAACAGGAACAGCATCATCACCGCACCGGTGTACACGACCACCTGCACCACGCCCAGGAACAGCGCCCCCTGCGCGACGTAGAAGACGGCCAGCACGATCATCGTGGTGGCCAGGAAGATCGCCGAGTAGACGGCCTTGGTGGCGAAGACGACACCCAGCGCACCGGCAACCGCGACGGCCCCGAGAACCCAGAACTGGATCGCCTCACCGGTGGAGGTTCGCACCACCTCGTCGGCGAGCCACAGGGTGCCACCGGAAGTCATGACCGCGGCTCGCGTTTGGTCGGGACCGTCGGATCGGGCAAGGTCACGCGGCCGTCGGCGGTCACCTCGCCCCGGTAGTAGTTCTCCTCGGTGGAGCCCGGCGCCATCGCGTGCGGCGGCGCGTCGACGCCGGGTTGCAGCGGGGCCAGCAGACGGTCCTTCTCGTAGATGAGGTCGGCGCGATTGTCATCGGCGAGTTCGTAGTCGTTGGTCATCGTGAGCGCGCGCGTGGGGCACGCCTCGATGCAGAGCCCGCAGCCGATGCACCGCAGATAGTTTATCTGGTAGACGCGCCCGTACCGTTCGCCGGGCGAATAGCGCTCGTCGGGTGTGTTGTCGGCGCCCTCCACGTAGATGGCGTCGGCCGGGCACGCCCACGCGCACAGCTCGCACCCGATGCACTTCTCGAGACCGTCGGGGTGCCGATTCAGTTGATGGCGACCGTGATAGCGCGCTGCGGTCGGCCGTTTCTGCTCGGGGTACTGCTCGGTGATCGTGGGTTGGAACATGCCGCCGAAGGTGACGCGCAATCCGCTCACCGGTTTCAGGAAGTCAGGCATCGGTGGTCTCCCTCACGGTGCTGGGCATCGGCGGCACGGGGAAGCCGCCGGCCATCGGGTCGAACTCGTCGGGTGCGGCGGCCGGGTCTGCGGAGTCCTGCGTCGGGTCAGGGATGTCGGGGACCCGCATCAACCGCCACACCGCGTAGGCGATGAACCCGGTGACGACGAGTCCGGCGCCGGCGGAGACCAGCGCGCGGGTGAGGTCGGCGTCCTCGCCGGCGAAGGCGGCGCGGATGATCGCGACGACCATCACCCAGGTGAGAGAGATGGGGATCAGGACCTTCCAACCCAGATTCATGAACTGGTCGTACCGCAAGCGCGGCAGACTGGTTCGCAGCCAGATGAACACGAACAGGAACGCCCACACCTTGAGCGTGAACCAGAGAACGGGCCACCAACCGGAACTCGCCCAGTCGAACGTGCTCAGCGGCCACGGCGCCTGCCAACCGCCGAGGAACAGAGTGGTGGCGAGCGCGGAGACGGTGACCATGTTGATGTACTCGGCGAGCATGAACATGGCGAACTTCAACGACGAGTACTCGGTGTGAAACCCGCCGACCAGCTCACCCTCGGCCTCGGGCAGATCGAAAGGCGCCCGGTTGGTCTCGCCGACCATCGAGATGGCGTAGATGACGAACGAGGGCAACAGCAGCAACACGTACCAGTGGTGTTCCTGGGCGGCAACGATTCCCGACGTCGACATGGTCGCGGCGTCGAGGAACACCGCGGCGAAGGTGAGTCCCATCGCAATCTCGTACGAGATGACCTGTGCCGTCGAGCGGAGTCCGCCGAGCAGCGGATAGGTCGAGCCCGACGACCAGCCGGCCAGCACGATCCCGTAGACACCCACCGACGTGACCGCCAGGACATACAGCACCCCGACGGGGAGATCGGTGAGCTGCAACGGAGTCTGGTGACCGAAGACCGACACCATCGGCCCGAACGGGATGACCGCGAAGGCCATCACCGCCGGGACGACCGCGATGATCGGTGCCAGCAGATAGATCACCTTGTCGACGCCGGTGGGGATGATCCCCTCCTTGAGTGCGAGTTTCACGCCGTCGGCAAGGCTCTGCAAGATTCCCTTGGGGCCGACCCGATTCGGCCCGAGGCGGGTCTGCATGCGTGCCATGATCTTTCGCTCGAGCAGGATGGCGATGAGCGGATTGAGCACAAGGAACACGAACACGGCCAGCGCCTTGGCGACGACGAGCCAGATCGGGTCCTGGCCGAAGTCGTCGAGGGTCGGGAAGTCGGTGGCGAGGTTCACGCGGCACCCCCTGCGGCGTCGGTGGCGTCGACCGGGGCCGGCGCGAGGGCCACGAGGTCACCCTCCTGCGCGCGAAGCGTGGCGTGGACGTGCGAGCCGGGAGAGAACAGCGGGAGCCAGACGACCCGATCCGGCATGTCGGTGATCTCCACCGGCAGAACGATGGCGCCGTCGGCGGTGCTGACGCGCAGGAGGTCGCCCGACCCGACACCGGCTTCGGCGGCGGTCGACGGCGCGAGCCGGGCCACCGGCGGGCGGGCGGTGCCGGCGAGGTGCGGTTCCCCGTCTTGCATCCGGCCGTCGTCGAGCAGCGTGTGCCACCCCGCCAGCACCGCCTGGCCGGCAGCCGGGTCGGGCTGGGGCCTGTCAGCGGCGTCGATGGGGGCCCGCCGGCCGGACCATGCGCCGATGCGTCGCAGGTCGATGTGGATGGTCGGGACGTCGGCGCACCGCAGGTCGACACCCATCTGCCGGGCGATCGCGTCAAGGATGCGGTGGTCGGACAGGTGGCCCGAGTCCGTCAGGGCGGTGGTGAAGCTCCGCGGGCGGCCCTCCCAGTCGACGAACGTGCCCTCCTTCTCCGCGACGGCAGCCACCGGGAAGACCACGTTCGCGCAGCGTGTGGCGGCGCTGCGGCGTTGCTCGAGGCTGACGACGAACGGTGCGGCGGTCAGCGCCTCGGTCGCCGCGACGGGGTCGGGGAGGTCGTCGACGTCGACGCCGCCGATCACCAGCGAGAGCCCGTGATAGCGCGCGGCGTCGATGATCCCGGCGGTGTCGCGTCCGGGCCGCGGGGCGAGATCGGTGCCCCAGATCTCCGACACCGCCGTACGGGCGTCCTCGTCGTCGAGTGGCCGGCCGCCGGGTAGCAGGCCCGGCAAGGCGCCCGCTTCGAGCGCGCCTCGTTCGCCGGCGCGGCGCGGAATCCAGGCCAGCCGGGCGCCGGTGCGGTCGGCCAGTGCCGCGACTGCGGCCAACGCGCCGGGCCGGGTGGCCAGCCGTTCACCGACGAGGATGACCGAGCCGGCGGGCCGCAGGTGCGCGGTCACCTCCTCCGATTGCAGCACCTGTGCCTCGCTGCCGGGAACGGACCGGAAGACCGCGGCGTCGAGTTTGGTGGCGCCGCGGCTCGCGAACGGGGCGACCGTCGCGACGCGCTGCCCGGCGGTGCGTACTGCCCGCCGGAGACGGAGGAAGACGATCGGGGACTCTTCCTCGGGTTCGAAACCGGCGAGCAGCACCGCGGGTGCGGCGGACAGGTCGTCGTAGGTGGTCGCGAGTCCGTGACCGGCGATACGCGCGGCGAGGAAGGCGGCCTCCTCGGTGCTGTGGCTTCGGGCGCGGAAGTCGATGTCGTTGGTGTGCAACACGGTTCGCGCGAAGCGGGAGTACGCGTAGGCGTCCTCCACGGTCAACCGGCCACCCGTGAGTACACCGACGTTGCCCGGTGAACGGGTCAATCCCTCGGCCGCCGCGCGCACGGCGTCGGCCCACGACACCTCACGGAGATCGCCGTGCCGGTCCCGGACGAGCGGGGCGGTGATCCGGTCGGGCGACGACGTGTAGGCGAACGCCCATCGCCCCTTGTCGCAGTTCCACTCCGAGTTGACCTCGGGATCGTCACCGGCCAGCCGGCGCAGCACCTTTCCACGGCGGTGATCGGTGCGCTGGGCGCATCCACTCGCACAGTGTTCGCACACGCTCGGCGTCGACACCAGGTCGAACGGCCGGGCGCGGAACCGGTACTGCGCCCCCGTCAGCGCACCGACGGGGCAGATCTGCACGGTGTTGCCGGAGAAGTAGGAGTCGAACGGTTCGTCGGCGTAGATGCTGACCTGTTGTAGCGCACCGCGATCCGCGAGCTCGATGAGCGGATCACCCGCGACCTGTGTGGAGAACCGGGTGCAGCGGGCACACAACACACATCGCTCCCGGTCGAGCAGGACCTCCGACGACAACGGGACCGGCTTGGTGAAGGTCCGCTTGACGCCGTCGAACCGCGACTCGGAACGGCCGGCCGACATCGCCTGGTTCTGCAGCGGGCACTCACCGCCCTTGTCGCATACCGGGCAGTCCAGCGGGTGGTTGATCAGGAGGAGTTCCATCACCCCGCGTTGCGCTCCCGCCGCGATCTCCGAGCTGAGCTGCGTCCGCACCACCATCCCCTCGGTGGCCACCGTCGTGCATGATGCGAGCGGTTTGCGCTGCCCCTCGACCTCGACGAGACACTGCCGGCAGGCACCGACCGGTTCGAGGAGCGGATGGTCGCAGAAGCGCGGGATCATGATGCCGATCTGTTCGGCCGCGCGGATCACCAACGTGCCCTTGGGTACCCGGACGGCGCGACCGTCGATGGTGATGCCGACCAGGTTGTCGGTCGCGGCCGCCGGGTCGCTCCCGTGGGTGAGTGTCATCGGACGCCTCCTGCCCAGACGGTCGAGCGTGAATGGTCGAACGGGCACCCGTGGTCGAGGTGGGCGAGGTACTCGTCGCGGAAGTACTTCAGCGACGACACGATCGGGCTGCCCGCTCCGTCCCCGAGCGCGCAGAACGACTTCCCGACGATGCTGTTGGTGACATCGGCGAGGGTGTCGAGGTCCGCGGCGGTTCCGCCCTCGTGCTCCAGCCGGTGCAGCAGTTGCACCAGCCAGTACGTGCCCTCGCGGCACGGGGTGCATTTGCCGCAGGACTCGTGTTCGTAGAACTCCGTCCACCGCAGGACCGCGCCGACGACACAGGTCGTCTCGTCGAAGATCTGCAGGGCCTTGGTGCCCAGCATCGAACCGGCCGCGCCGACGCCCTCGTAGTCGAGCGGGACGTCGAGGTGCTCCGGCGTCAGGAGTGGTGTCGACGACCCGCCCGGTGTCCAGAACTTCAGCTCGTGCCCGGCGCGCACCCCGCCCGCCCGGTCGAGTAGTTGCCGTAACGAAACCCCAAGTGGCGCTTCGTATTGTCCGGGACGCGTCACATGACCCGACAGCGAGTAGAGGGTGAACCCGGGTGACTTCTCGGTGCCCATGGACCGGAACCAGTCGACGCCGTTGCGGATGATCGCCGGGACGCTCGCGATCGACTCCACGTTGTTCACGACCGTCGGACTCGCGTACAGTCCGGCAACCGCCGGGAAGGGCGGGCGCAGACGCGGTTGTCCCCGCCGGCCCTCGAGCGAATCGAGCAGGGCGGTTTCCTCGCCGCAGATGTAGGCGCCCGCGCCGGCGTGGACGACCAGTTCGAGATCGAAGCCGGATCCCAGGATGTCCGTGCCGAGGTAGCCTGCGGCGTAGGCCTCGTCGACGGCGGTGCGCAGTCGACGGAGAACCGAGGCGACTTCGCCGCGCACGTAGATGAACGCGTGGTGCGCGCGGATGGCGTACGCCGCGATGATCACGCCTTCGACGAGGGTGTGGGGCGACGCGAGCATCAGCGGCATGTCCTTGCACGTGCCCGGCTCTGACTCGTCGGCGTTGACCACGAGATAGTGCGGGACGGACGGATCGGTCTGCGTGGAATCCTGCTGGGGAATGAACGACCACTTCATCCCGACCGGGAAGCCCGCGCCGCCTCGGCCACGGAGACCGGAGGCCTTGACCGTCTCGATGATGTCGTCGGGGGGAGTGGTCAGTGCGGTCGACAACGCTCGATAACCGTTGTGGCGCAGATAGTTGTCCAGGGTCCAGGATTGCGGTTCGTCCCAGTGGCGGGAGAGGATCGGCGTTTCCGGGGGTTCGGGTTCGGGGGTGGGTTGTGGTGGTTGCGAGGTGGCTTCGACTCGGCTCCTCGCTGCGCTCGGTGCCGGCTCAACCAGTGGAGAAGGTGCCGGCTCAACCAGCGGAGGGGGTGGTTGCGAGGTGGCTTCGACTCGGCTCCTCGCTTCGCTCGGTGCCGGCTCAACCAGCGGAGGGGAGGGCTCAGCCAGCGGCGGGGTGGGCTGAACCAGCGGAGGGGCGCTCGGTGCCGGCTCAACCAGCGGAGGACGGGCCCCGGCGAGGTCGCGTTCGGTCTCGCGGAACGATCGCACGGGGCCGGTACCGCGAGCCGGGGTGACCTCGACACCGGCGCGAAGGTCCTCGATGAGCTCGATGGTCGACTCCGGGGTCTGGTCGTCGAAGAACTCCCAGTTGACCATCACCACCGGCGCGAAGTCGCAGGCCGCATTGCATTCGACGTGTTCGACGGTGATGCGGTGGTCGGCCGTCGTGTCCCCGGGTTCCACGCCCAGGTGCTCGCAGACCGAACGGAGGATCTCGTCGCCACCCAGGGTCGCGCACAGGGTGTTCGTGCAGACCCCGACCAGGTACTCGCCGGTGGGCGTGCGCCGGTACATCGAGTAGAACGTCGCGACCGAGGCCACCTGTGCGGGCGTCAGATCCAGTTGTGCGGCACAGAATTCGATCCCGGCACGCGTGAGACGACCGTCGTGGGATTGCACCAGGTGCAGCAGCGGCAGCAGCGCCGACCGCACCTGCGGATAGCGGGCGATGATCGGAAGTGCCTCTGCGGTCAGCTGTTCGATGACCACGTCGGGATACCCGGCCGGGCCGTCGAAGGTGATCGGCGGGACCGGGGTGCCGTGTGCCGGCGCCGATCCTTCTGGCGGGGGTGCGGTGCTCAGGTCCACGAACACGGGATCGGTCATCGGTCCACGCCTCCCATCACGGGGTCGATGCTGGCCACCGCGGTGATGACGTCGGCCACCATCCCGCCTTCGCACATCGCCGCGACGGCCTGCAGATTCGTGAACGACGGGTCGCGGAAGTGGACGCGGTACGGCCGGGTGCCGCCGTCGCTGACCATGTGCACGCCGAGCTCGCCCCGCGGTGATTCGACGGCGACGTAGCACTGGCCGGCCGGGACGCGCATCCCCTCGGTGACGAGTTTGAAGTGGTGGATGAGGGCTTCCATGGAGGTGCCCATGATCCGGGCGATGTGCTCGGGCGAGTTGCCCAGTCCGTCCGGTCCGAGCGCGAGGTCGGCCGGCCAGGCGAGCTTGCGGTCGGCGACCATCACCGGCCCCGGCCGGAGCCGTTCCAGACACTGCTCCACGATGCGGATCGACTCGCGCATCTCGCGCACGCGGATCAGGTAGCGGCCGTAGGAGTCGCAGGTGTCCTCGGTGATGACGTCGAACTCGTAGTTCTCGTAGCCGCAGTACGGCTCGGCGCGGCGCAGGTCGTGGGGGTAACCGGTGGACCGCAGCACCGGACCGGTGATCCCGAGTGCCATGCAACCGGTGAGGTCGAGATAACCGACGCCCTGGGTCCGCGCCTTCCAGATGTAGTTGTCGTTCAGCAGGTCTCCGAGTTCGTCCAGGCGGCCGGGGAGCTGTCGGATGACCTCGGCGACCCGGTCGATGCCATCCTCCGGCAGGTCCTGTGCGACACCTCCGGGGCGGATGTAGGCGTGGTTCATCCGCAGGCCGGTGATGAGTTCGAAGAGGTCGAGAATCATCTCCCGCTCGCGGAATCCGAGGAACATCGCCGTCACGGCACCGAGTTCCATTCCGCCGGTGGCCAGCGCGACGAGATGGCTGGAGATGCGGTTGAGCTCCATCAGCATCACCCGGATGACGGTGGCGCGTTCCGGGATGTCGTCGGTGATACCGAGGAGCTTCTCGACGCCGAGGCAGTAGGCGGTCTCGTTGAAGAACGGTGACAAGTAGTCCATCCGGGTGACGAACGTGACGCCCTGCGTCCAGTTGCGGTACTCGAGGTTTTTCTCGATCCCGGTGTGCAGGTAGCCGATTCCGCAGCGGGCCTCGGTGACGGTCTCGCCTTCGATCTCGAGGATCAGGCGCAGGACGCCGTGCGTCGACGGGTGTTGCGGACCCATGTTGACGACGATGCGTTCGTCTCCCGGTTGCTGCTCGGCGCGGGTGCGGACGTCGGACACGATCGAGTCCCAGTCCTGTCCCGACACGGTGTAGGTGTGCGTATGGGTGTCGGTCATCAGTTGTACGACCTCCTCCGGTCCGGCGGGTCGACGCGGGTTCCCTTGTATTCCACCGGGACTCCGCCGAGCGGGTAGTCCTTGCGCTGGGGGTGGCCCTCCCAGTCGTCGGGCATCTCGATCCGGGTCAGTGAGCGATGGCCGTCGAAAACGATGCCGAAGAAGTCGTAGGTCTCGCGTTCGTGCCAGTCATTGGTGGGGTAGATGTCGCAGATGCTCGGGATGTGCGGGTCGGCATCGGGCGCCGCGACCTCGAGACGGACGCGACGCCCGTGGGTCAGGGAGGCGAGCGGATAGATGGCATGGAGTTCGCGGCCCGGGTCGCCGGGATAGTGGACCCCGCTCACGCCGAGGCAGAGTTCGAATCGCAACGCGGGCGCGTTGCGCAGAGTCAGTGCGACGGCGGGAAGGTGCTGTCGTACAACGTGGATGGTCATCTCGCCCCGGAAGACCACGACCTTCTCGATCGCGTCGTCGTAGCCGTCGCCCATCTCGTGGAGCAGACAGTCGGCGATCTCGTCGAAATACCCGCCGTAGGGTCGGGACGTACTGGGCGGCAGCGTCACCGGCCGGACCAGGCCGCCGTACCCCGACGTGTCGCCGGTTCCGGGCGGACCGAACAACCCGTGTCGGACGCCGATCTGCTCCGCGTCGTGCGGTGGGGGTGCCGGGTTCTCGGGGTCCTGATGGCCTGCGGGCGTGGTCATCGGAGCAACCCCTTCAGCTCGATCGTCGGGGTGGCCTGGAGGGCGGCACGTTCGGCCGCCCAGATGGCCTCCTCGCGATTGACACCGAGCGGCATCTCCTGGATCTTCTCGTGCAGCTTCAGGATGGCGTGCAGCAACATCTCCGGGCGTGGCGGACAGCCCGGCAGGTAGATGTCGACAGGGACCACGTGATCGACGCCCTGGACGATCGCGTAGTTGTTGAACATCCCGCCCGACGACGCGCAGACCCCCATGGCAAGAACCCATTTGGGCTCCGGCATCTGGTCGTAGATCTGCCGGAGGACGGGGGCCATCTTCTGGCTGACGCGGCCGGCGACGATCATGAGATCGGCCTGTCGCGGCGACGCCCGGAACGCCTCCATGCCGAACCGGGCGAGGTCGTACCGTCCCGAGGTGGTGGCCATCATCTCGATGGCGCAGCAGGCCAGCCCGAAAGTCGCCGGCCAGAGCGAGCCCTTGCGCATGAACCCGGCCAGATCCTCGACGGTACTCAGCAGGAATCCGCTGGGGAGTCGTTCCTCGAGTCCCATGGGTGACCTCCTTGCCGTATCGGATCGGTGAAAAGTGCTCAGTCCCAACTCAGTCCGCCACGGCGCCACTCGTAGGCGTACGCGACGGAGACGTTGACGATGAACAGGAGCATGGCCATGAGGCCGAACCACCCGAGTGAGTCGAAGGCGACCGCCCACGGGTAGAGGAACACGATCTCGATGTCGAAGATGATGAAGAGCATCGCGGTGAGGTAGTACTTGACCGGTACGCGCTGGATCGAGCCGGTGGCCACCGTGCCGCCGGCGGTGCGTCGCGTCGGGTAGAGCAGACTCTGTTCGACCGGCTCGATGCCGCACTCGTAGGGCTCGAGTTTGGCGCGGTTGTACCGTTTCGGACCGATCGCGATGCCGATGAAGACGCTGAAAACGGCAAACGCCACGCCGATTGCCCCGAGGACCATGATCGGGACGTAGGCGTTCAAAGCGCGGACCCCTCCTCGCTTGTGGCGACCGGAAGGCATCTGTTCGGTGCGGGCCGGCCCGGGTGTTCGTCCTATCCGTGCCGTCGGCCGATCTGGTCCGGCAGTACGAATGTGAGCTGCAACACAAGCCTAGTGTGAGTGTGTGGCGCGAGTCACTGTTTTCTAGAGTTCGGCGTTTCCGATCATGTCGACGAACGCACGTGGAAGAGTGATCGGGTCGACGGGCAGGACGGCCACGGCGTCGGCGCGGGACCAGTCCGCGAGCCACCGGTCGTCGGCACGGCCGAGAAGGACGAGCACGGGTGGACAGGGATCGAGTTCGTCTTTCATCTGCTTGGCCAGGCCCATGCCACCGGCCGGGGTGGCTTCCCCGTCGGCGATCACGGCGTCGACGACACCGGCGTCGAGCTGCGCGAACACCATTGGGGCGGTGGCGACCTCGATGTAGCTGACCGGTGGGATGTCCGGGTCGGGCCGGGTTCCGATCGCGCCGATGACCTGCGCGCGGGTCTGCGCGTCGTCGGAATAGACCAGCACCCGCAGGGCCCGCGCAGACTGGGAGTCGGTCACCGTTGCGATGCTACAACCCGACACCCTCTGGATCGGTGGAAAACATGTCCGCGTTGTCGCTACAGGTCGTCGGCGTCAGTGCTCGGTGGAGAACCCCGTGCGACGCCGGTGCACCTCGAGCGCGAACGTGACGAGCTGATCGATCAGGTCCGGGTAGGGCACGCCGGTCGCCTCCCACAGCTTGGGGTACATCGATCCCGGGGTGAACCCCGGGATGGTGTTGACCTCGTTGAGCAGCCACCCACGGCCGGACTCCTCGTAGAAGAAGTCGACGCGGGCCATGCCGGTGCAGCGCATCGCGGTGAACGTCCTCGCCGCGAGCTCGCGGACCTCGGCGGCCGCCGCGTCGGACACCGCAGCGGGGATGACCAGCTGGGCGGCGCCGGTGACGTACTTGTCCTCGTAGTCGTAGAACTCGCTCCCGGGTTTGATCTCGCCCGGCACCGAGGTCTCGGGCGCCGTGTCACCGAGAACGGCGACCTCGATCTCGCGCCCGGTGACGGCCTCCTCGATGATGACCACGTTGTCGTAGCGGAGCGCGAGATTCACCGCCGCGTCGAGTTCGGCCTCGTCGTGCGCCTTGGTGATGCCCACCGACGAGCCGAGGTTCGCCGGCTTGACGAACACCGGGAGCCCCAGGGCGTCGATCGCGCGGGCGGTGATCGTCTCCGGGTCGTCGACACCGTCGCGGAACTCGACCCAGCGGCACTGCGGGATGCCTGCCTGCTCGGCGACGATCTTGGCCATCGCCTTGTCCATGCACACCGCGGACGACAACACACCCGCGCCCACATACGGCAGCTTGAACAACTCGAGCATCCCCTGGATGGTGCCGTCCTCACCGTGCGGTCCATGGAGAAGGGGAAGCACGACCGTGATGGCCTCGTCCGCGTGACCACGGAGTTCGGTCAGCGGGTCGACGGCGGTTCCGGCGACCTCGAGGGTGTCGGGGAGTGGCGTGCCGTCGGCGATGGCGGCGATCGCCTTGTCGTTGCGCAACCACGTCCCGTCCTTGGCGATGCCGATGGGGACCAGGTCGTACTTGGTCCGGTCGGCCGCGGCCAGGACATGAGCCGCTGTGACCCGCGACACATCATGCTCGGCGGAGACGCCACCGTAGAGAACCACCAGACGCACCAGCCGAGAAGACATGCCTGTCACGATACGGCCCCACGCAATCGGGTTCTCGGCGTGTGTTGGGGACTCGGCTAGCGTGAGACCGTGCATTTCAGAGCAAGCGAGGTCGCGGAGGCCGTGGGCGGGGAGCTGCTGGGCCCCGACGTGCAGATCGACGGGGCGAGCATCGACTCGCGGAGTGTTCGGCCGGGCCAGCTGTTCGTGCCGATCGTCGCCGAGCGCGACGGCCACGATTTCATCAAGTCCGCACTCGACGGCGGGGCCACCGCCTACCTCTCCTCGAGGGTCGACCCGGTCGGCGGTACCGCCATCCGCGTCGCCGACACCGCGCTCGCCCTCGCCGACCTCGGTCGAGCGGTCCGCGCCCGGGTCCCCGATCGCGTGGTGGGCATCACCGGCTCGGTGGGCAAGACCTCGACCAAGGATCTGCTCGCGGGTGTGCTGCGCACCACCTACCGCACCGCGGCGAGCGAGAAGTCGTTCAACAACGAGCTCGGGCTGCCGATCACCCTCGCCGCGGCCGCCGACGACGTGGAGGCGGTGGTCCTCGAGATGGGCGCCCGCGGCGTCGGGCACATCGACCTGCTGTGTTCCATCGCGAAACCGACGGTCGGCGTGATCACCCGCGTCGAGGGCGTGCACCTGGAGCTGTTCGGTGACATCGAGTCCGTCGCGCGCGCGAAGGGTGAACTGGTGGAATCGCTCCCGGCCGACGGGATCGCGGTGCTCAATGCCGACCATCGGTACGTCGCGGCGATGGCGGATCGCACCTCGGCGCGTGTCCTGCGCTACGGGCTGTCGCCGGACGCCGATGTGTACGCGTCCGACATCGTCCTGGACGACGAGTTGCGCGCGACGTTCCGGCTGCACACACCGTGGGGTTCGACGGAGGTCCGACTGGGCGCCCGCGGCGAGCACCAGGTCCCCAACGCGCTGGCGGCGGCGGCTGCCGCCGGCGGGCTAGGGGTGCCGGTCGAGTCGATGGCGGACGGGTTCCTCGCCGCCGAATTGTCCGGTCTACGAATGGAACTCGCCACCTCGTCGCGAGGCGTCACGGTCCTCAACGATGCCTACAACGCCAACCCGACGTCGATGTCGGCTGCGCTGCGGTCGCTGGCGACACTCCCCGCGTCGCGTCGGGTGGCGGTTCTCGGCACCATGGCCGAACTCGGCGCCGACTCGCCAGACCAGCACCGTGCGATCGCACTGGAGGCCAGGGATCTGGGCATCGAGGTCATCGCGGTCGCCGAGGCCGACTACGGTGACACCGCCCGGCACGTTTCCGACGTCGACGGCGTGTCGGCCGAACTCGGCGACCTCGACGACGGGACCGCAGTGCTGGTCAAGGGGAGTCGGGTCGCCGCGCTCGAGCGCGTGGCGCAAGCGCTGCTGGACTGAGGGGGGTTTCGACAAGCTCAACCGGCGGGAAACCGGCGAGAGCTCAGTGGTGGAAGTGTGACCCGTCGCCCTCGCGTGGCATCGGGCTCTCCAGGCGATTGAGGAAGTCGACCTCGGTCCGGATGTCGGCGATGAGTGCACGGGCGAGGTCGTGACTCAGCCCGGCGCGCACGACGATTCGCTGCACGGTCAGGTCGGCGAGGTCGTCGGCCATCGGGTATGCGGGAACCAGCCAGCCCTTCATGCGCAGGCGGTCGGACAGGTCGTAGAGGTTCCAGTTCTCGCTGTGCCCGGCCTTCAGTTTCCAGGCGAAGACCGGGATCGTGTCGCCCTTGCTGACCAATTCGAGGCCGTCGATCTGGGCAATCTGTCCGGAAAGCCATTGCGCCACATCGAGAGAACCCTGCTGGACCTGGGTGAAGCCGTCGCGGCCGAGCCGCAGGAACACGTAGTACTGCAGCAGGACCTGTGCGCCCGGACGGGAGAAGTTGAGTGCCAGGGTCGGCATGTCGCCGCCGAGGTAGGAGCAGTGGAACACCATGCTCTCGGGCAGTGCGTCGGTGTCGCGCCACACGATCCAGCCGACACCCGGATAGACCAGTCCGTACTTGTGGCCCGAGGTGTTGATCGAGACGACACGGTCGACACGGAAGTCCCATTCGAGGTCCGGCTGACAGAAGGGGGCGATCATCGCACCCGACGCGCCGTCGATGTGGATCTTCACGTCGAGTCCGGTGTCGGCCTGGATCTCGTCGAGCTTGGCCGCGATCGCGGTCACCGGCTCGTACATCCCGGTGTAGGTCTGTCCCATGATGGCGACGACCCCGATCGTGTTCTCGTCCACGTACTTCTCGAGCTCGTGACCGTCGAGGACGAGGTGGTCGGGGCTGATCGGTACCCATTTGGGCTCGACCTCGAAGTAGTTGCAGAACTTCTCCCAGCACACCTGGACCGCCGTCGACAGCACGATGTTGGGATTCTCGGTTGACTTGCCCTCGGCGCGGCGCCGGGTCTGCCAGTGCCGTTTGAGCGCGAGCCCACCAAGCATGCAGGCCTCCGACGAGCCGATCGTCGAGGTACCGATCGCGTTGTCGACGTCCGGGTTGTGCCACAGGTCGGCGAGGATGCGCCAGCACCGGTCCTCGATCGCGGCCGTCTGCGGGTACTCGTCCTTGTCGATCATGTTCTTGTCGAAGGTCTCCGAGTACAACTTCTTCGCCTCGTCGTCCATCCACGTCGACACGAAGGTCGCGAGGTTGAGGCGGGCGTTCCCGTCGAGCATCGCCTCGTCGTGGACGATCTGATAAGCCGTGTCGGGCAACAACATCGAGTCGCCCAAGGCGAACTTGGGGAGGTCGGTGGCCTCGCCGTCGCGGTTGAAGACGGTGCGCAGGTTCATCGCATCGCCGATGTTGGTGGTGGCGCGGGCGCCACCGCTCTTGTTGTGGACGCCCGGGTCGGTGGTCATGGACACCGAACCTATCCGACCCGGACGACCGGCGGGTGGCGATCTTTCACCCTCGTCCCGCGTTTGCGTGGATCACCTCCCGCAGGTAGACGGCCAGGCCGGGGGCCTGCGCGTCGTAGTGCTCGGTGAACCGCGGGTCCGCGACGTACAAGTCGGCAAGGCACACCTGCATGGCGTGATCACAGTCGTAGAAGCGCCCGATCTGTGCGCGGTGCTCTTCGGCGAGCGAGTTCGCCTCGGCGGTGCCAGGAGTCACCCCGCGACGCATCGCGTCCGCGAGCCGTCGTTCCAGGTCGTCGGTCTCGTCCTTGATGCGCTGCCAGTCCTCCTTGGAGAACTGCCCGGTCCGCTTCTGGCTCTGCTTCCACGCGTCGGTGTTCCCCCAGCGTTCCTCGGCCTCGGCGGCGTACTCCTCGCCTGGCCATTGGTCGCCGAAGATCTCGGCCTGCTCGGCCGCCGACAGGGCAATGCCTTCCTTCTTGGCGTTCATCATCTCCTCCAGTGCTGCGACCATCCGGAGCAAGCGATCGATCCGGCCGGTCAGCAGCTCGCGCTGCGTCTCGAGGTGACCCATGGGGTCCACATCCGGATCGTCGAGCAGGGTCGCTATCTGCTCGAGGGAGAAGCCCAGCTCACGGTAGGTGAGTACCTGGTGGAGACGTTCGACGTCGGTGTCGTCGTAGACGCGATACCCGGCTGGTGTCCGACCGGACGGCACCACCAGGCCGATCTGGTCGTAGTGATGCAGCGTGCGGATGCTGACGCCGACCATGCCGGCGACGACACCGACGGTCAGCTCCCGGGTGTCCACCTTGGAAGTGTGCTTTTCCTCGCTCACATCGACAACCCTGCTGCCTGACGTCGCGTGAGGGTCAAGTGTGCGGAGCGACCGGTGCCGTCGGCGTCACAGAAACTTGACATGTGTATCAGATTGGAAACTGGGGTACGTGTGCACCGATCTCGGGCCGTCGGCCCGGTACTGTTGGTATCACCTGCAACACCAGTAACACGCGTACCACGATCTGGAGTCACCGCATGTCCGTGCCGTATGGCCGCAGCCCCCGCCGAGGCCTCGGCATCCGAACCCTGCTGACGGCGGCGGCCACCATCCTCGCTCTCCTCGCCGGACTCGTCACGGCCGGCGGGGCCCAGGCAGCGGACGGATACGCATACGTGAATCTCGGTGACAGCTACAGCGCAGGCGCATCGGTGTTCCCCCAGGCGACGAGCGCGGCGACCTTCTGCTCGAACTCGGCGATCAACTACTCCAGCCTCGTTGCCAAACGACGCGGGACCGAGGTCGTCGATGTCAGTTGCGCGGGCGCGACGACCGAAGACCTCACCAAGTCGCAGTATCGGTGGCAGGGACCGCAGATCAGCGCGATCGGACCGGCCACCCGCTTGATCACCCTCACGATCGGCGCGAACAACAACGGACTGTTCAGCAATTCGACCTCGGCCTGCCAGCGGGCGTGGATGGCCGCGCCGTTGTCAGCGACCCCATGTCGCGACGAGTTCGGTACCTCGTTGGTCGACGAGATCAAATCCTCGACCTACCCCGACCTCGTGAACGCCCTGCGCCTCGTCGGCCGCGAAGCGCCGCGCGCACGCGTCGTCCTCGTCGGATATCCGCAGATCTTCCCGGCCACGGGTTCGGCGCTCTGCTCGGCGTCGTTGCTCACCACGCCCGGGGACACCGCGTACCTGCATCGTGTCTTCAAAGCCCTCAACGCCGCCATGCGCCGCGCCGCCGCAGCCACCCGCGTGACCTTCGTCGACATGACCAAGGTCTCCGCGGGCCACGACGCCTGCGCGGGCGAACGGCGATGGGTCGAGCCGACGCTGGGTGCGGTCAGCTTCCCCGCGATGCACGCCAACGCGCGCGGTCAAAAGGCGATGGCCGAGCAGGTCGAAGCCGCGCTGCGCTGAGGGACCGTTGTGTTGGCTGCTCGCTGCCTGGAAACACCTTCGCACTCGGAGGCAGGGATGGAAGTGGCGCGTGGTCGGAAGTTCTGATCGATTTACCGGGCGGAAGCGGACGACGGCTCGCCTCGATCCGACAACCTGAAGTCAAACGCACACCATTCCAATACCCGGAAAGCGGCGGTTATGTCCGACCAAATTCACTCGTCCATATATTCCGGACCGTCGTAATCGGGTTCGACCTGGTATCGCTCATCTAATGACTCGTGCTCTTGCTCGGTCACCTGCTGGGGCACCTGTGCTGCAACAAGTTCAGGGGCGGTCAGGAGCTCAAGTCCGCAAATATGGCATTTAAGTTCGTCGATGAGGTAAATTTCGTCGCGAATTACCGTATCGCCGTCCAAGTGCTCACGGGCGCTGCGGACATAAGTCTTCGGGGCGTAAACTTCGTGCTCACAGGCGGGGCACTTCACGGTTGCAGTCGTACGCTGCCGCGTAAACCACTCCAGACCAGTTGGCTTAGCCGCCGCGACGCGTGCATCGATTTCGTCCTGTCTCAGTTTGTGCAGGAAGCCTTGCGCCGCCTTAATCTTCAAATTGACTTCGTGAGCAACTTTCTTGTCGGCCTCGTCAAGGAGTCGCTCTCCAAGCTTCACGACGTCGTCGTCAAGGATATCTTGGGGATCAATCGTCAACTGTCGGCAAATGATCTTGACGACCCGTACCAGTTTAGGTAGCCAGACGTCATTCGATACTTCACTCACAGCGGCGTTGGACGCATGCAGCTCCGCGTTTCTCAGATTCATGAGAAACAAAGAGTCGGCAACTGCGCCGCCGGCAAACTCTGGCACAATCCGCGCCAAGCGGTCGATCACCACACCGCTCGTTACGCTCTTCGGGTCCTTGGGGGTCGTGACGCCGTTAGCGGCGAGCAAACTGTCATTATCGTTTGTCGCGGCAAGGAGGCTTGGATGTAGTTTCGCTAAGGGCGCCCGTAACAGGAACTCGAACCCTAGAAGGTGCCAGATCGTGAATTCGTCGTCATCGGAGTGCTCGTGCTCCGCACCACGTGTGAAGTAGAGCTTGGCCTTACCGATAAACCCGTCGTAGTCCCACACCTGAAGTGCCTCACTTAATTATGAACGTTCGAACCAGAGCACGCCCAGTGGCGGCGGATACCGATGGCCGCCGGTGCATGACTCGATGATTATCCAGTATGAGAATCCGGCCCGGTTGCCAGGCGACCTCACCGGTCGGATGGGCGCCCTCCACGGCTGCGCGCGCTGAGTCGGGGCCGACGGGTGTTGCTCGCGGGTCCCAACGCAGCTTCCAGGTGTTCGGACCAGAGCTGACGAAGGCTGGTAGATAAGCGTTCCGACCAGACTCTTGGCGGATAAGCAGGGTCAGACGGCGAAGCGCTTGCTTTAAATCATCGGATGGCGAACAGATCTGAGTTGACGTCGGACGTGTGGCCTCAATGCACCTTAGAACCATCCACTGAGGTGGGTTCAGCGCGATCGCCCCATCAGTGTGCCAGGGAAACGTGCCCAGTCCGACACTGGCAGAGTGGGTGCCTTTACGGGCATCAACGGCAACCGTTGGACGAAGCACTTGGCGACGCACCTCGGCACTTCCGAGCCTAGCTGCCAACGTACTGAAGATTCGTTCCTCATCGGTCCACGTCCAGCCTCTTGAGCTTAGGAGCGCCAGGTGCCTAGCTTCTTGCACAGCTCCAAGGCTCGCACTGGCTAGCGGTCAGGTCGAAGCGGGAGCGGACTAACTGCGTCCCCGCCTGCGGGACAGTCATAAGGCCTTTGTCGGCTTATGCGACGGGCAACCGGGTTTGGGCCGAAGTGGACCGCACAATTCTGGAATGCGCGGCCACACAAGCACGTCGTTCTGCGCCGGGCCCAGTTGCAGAACACCAGCAAGCCCGGAAGGGGTGCCTCGATCAGGGCACTCACCTCACGGCGTGAAACCGATGACCGCGGTGCCCTTCTGGCAGGCCGCGAGGACGCCTTCGAGCTGAGACGGCGCGCAGGTCCAGCCGGCCACCGACTGCTGCTGACCGGTGGTGATCTTCGGTCCGTACTGGGTGGCGATGGTCCGTGCCGAATCGCAGGACACGTCACCGGCGAGGATCATGACTCGCAACGCGCCGTCGGGGCCCGGGATGGTGCCGCAACTGGTGTCGGAATCGTCGGACGCGGTCGCACTCGACGCCGTGGTCGACACCGGCTTGCGACCGGGGACCACCGGCGGCGAGGTGGCGGGCTGTTCGGCGGACGGTGATCCCGACTCCGCGGCGCCGGCCTGAGAGGTCGACGAAGCGGTGGTCACGTCCTGTTCCGCGCCGCAGGCCACGAGCGTCGATATCGCCGCCGCGAGTCCGAGAGTCGCCGCCGCGACCCTGATCGGTCGGCGAGTGCGGCTCGTGGTGGGACCGGTGGGACGAGTTCTGCGCGACATGGTTCACCACGGTAGCGAATGCGGTGTCGTCGACCGCACAGGTAGCCGGCGCCGGCCGTCGGTTTGGGGTGGGCGCGCCCGACCTGCGAAGATGCTGGACGTGAGCAGTACCGGAACCGAAGTCGCCGACCCCACCTACGCCGTCGGCACCACCCTCGCCGGCACCCGTGGGCGCACGGGGACGATCACCACACCGCATGGTCCGATCCACACCCCCGCGTTCATCCCCGTCGGTACCAAGGCCACCGTGAAGACGGTCCTCCCGGAATCGGTCTCTGCCCTCGGCGCCCAGGCCGTGCTCGCCAACGCCTACCACCTGTATCTGCAGCCGGGGCCGGAGATCATCGACGCGGCCGGCGGGCTCGGCGCGTTCATGAACTGGCGGGGGCCCACGTACACCGACAGCGGCGGCTTCCAGGTGATGTCGCTGGGTGCGGGGTTCAAGAAGGTCATCTCGATGGAGGCCACCGGCACCCCCGACGACGACCTCACCGCCAACGGCAAAGAACGGCTCTCGCGGGTCGACGACGACGGGGTGACCTTCAAGTCGCACCTCGACGGTTCGGCGCATCGTTTCACGCCGGAGGTGTCGATGCAGATCCAACACCAGCTGGGGGCCGACATCATCTTCGCCTTCGACGAGCTGACCACCCTGATGAACACTCGCGAGTACCAGGTGAATTCGCTCGAGCGCACCCGGTTGTGGGCGATTCGCTGTCTCGCCGAACACAATCGGTTGAGCGTCGAACGCGCACACCGGCCGCAACAGTCGCTCTGGGGTGTCATCCAGGGCGCCCAGTACGAGGATCTGCGGCGCAAGGCCGCCCGTGACCTCGTCGCCTTGAGCGAGGCGGACCGCGCTGCCGGCGGAAAGGGCTTCGGCGGTTACGGCATCGGCGGAGCACTCGAGAAGGACAACCTCGGCACCATCGTCGGCTGGGTCAACGACGAACTCCCAGAGGACTCCCCGAAACACCTCTTGGGGATCAGTGAACCCGACGACATCTTCACCGCCATCGAGAACGGCGTCGATACCTTCGACTGCGTATCGCCGACCCGGGTCGCCCGCAACGGTGCGATCTACTCACTGGACGGCCGGTACAACGTCACGAATGCCAAGTATCGCAGTGACTTCCGGCCGCTCGACCCCGAGGTCGAGAACTACACGTCGCAGTACAGCCGGGCCTACCTGCATCATCTGTTCAAGGCGAAGGAAGGCCTCGGCCCCACGCTGGCGACGCTGCACAACGTGTCCTTCATCGTCACGCTCGTCGACCGGGCCCGCCAGGCCATCGAGAACGGCACATACACCGAGTACCGCGACGAGTTCCTCCGGCGTTACTACGGAGGTCCCCGGTAGGCGTAAAACACTGCTAGAAGGGCGGTGGGTTGGCGTCGTTCCAGCGCTTCTCGGCGCGTTGGTGGCGTCGGAAGTCGTTGTCGCGCTGGGTGTTGAGTCTGTCGCGGGCGGGGTGATCGGGTGACCGTCTGGGGAAGAGCTTGTTGAACAGGTCGCGTCCGCTGAAGGCGTTGCCGACGAACATGTGCTCGGTGGGTGTGGTGAACCAGGCGGTCTGGAATTCGTCTTGGTGGTCCTGCCAGCTGGTGAAGGTCTTGATGCGGTGATGGAACCGGCACAGCGGTTTGAGGTTGCGCGCATCGGTCGGGCCACCGCGACGCGGGTCGGTGTGATCGAAGGGTTCGGTGTGGTCGAGATCGATCTGCCAGACCGGGGCGTTGCAGCCCGGGAAGGTGCAGCACAGTTCGCCGGCACGCACCAGGGCCTGCAGCTTCTTCGACGGGGTGTACCGCGTTGTCGAACTGTCTGCGTCTGGAGCCGGTGAACCGTCGGGTCCGGTAGGAGCGGGGTGGATGTAGGTGCGGCGCGCTTCGGCGAGCAGCTGCCGGGCGGTGTCGGCGTCGATGATGCCGTGGCGGTCGAGGAAGGCGGGATCGTTGTCGAGACCGATCAGGGTCGACAGGTTCACCACGATGTGAAACGTCGCGCGCGGCGCAGCCGAATCCGACGCCGAGGCGGCCGGCTCAGCCGGGTCATCGACAACGACGTCGGCTGACGGGTCGACGATGGTGTCCGCCTCCGTCATCGCAGCAGTTGGTGCAGGCGGCTCGACGGTCCCCACTGTCGCTGCGTCGGAGTCTGTTGCTGTGTCGGGTTCGGTTGCGGCAGGTCGGCAGTCGTCGCATAGGCACGTGATGGCGGCTTCACCGCGAGCGAGCGCTTTCATAGCATCGACCCTGCGGTTGGCCAACTTTCGCGGGTCACCGGCGTGGACCGCGGTGGCCATCGCTGTCAGGCGGGCGTCGAACTCGGCGGCATCAGCGTTGGGAAGCGTGCCGGAGATCCGGGACTGCCCGGGTGTGAAGCGGTCGGGGGTGATGGTCACCTTGCGGTCGGACTTCACCCGCTCCTTGCGTCGACGGACCGCGTCGGGCGCCCACTTGGCGACGATGGAATCGACCATGGCGGTGAACCGCGCCGTCGACATCGGTGCGCGGGCGAAGATCGCCTCGGCGAGATGGGCGTCCACGGTCTGCATCTCTTCGTCGTCGGTGATGAGATCGGTGCGCTTGAGCGCGATGAGGAAGCGCCGCTTGTCGATTCGACCACACGCGAGTGCGTGTCCGGTGAAGGAGAGTCGGTAGCGCAGTGCGTCGCCGGCCTCGATGAGATCTTTCGCCTCGGCCGGTGTCACGGTGAGGGTGGCGCCGACTTCGGCGATGGCCTGTTCGAGACCGTTGGGCCCGAACTGCTCGTAGGGGTTCTCGCCCGCGGCCACTCGCGCGGACAGGTGCTCGAAGGCTTCGAGGGAGTCGAGTTCGCCGCTGTGCGTCTCGGCGCGCCGCTGGGCGTAGTCCATTTCGCGTTCATCGTGAATGAGGCTGGCCACGACCATCATTCGGTGCGCGGACGCTGCTGCCAAGCCGGCGCAGTGGTTGAGGACCTCGACGAGTTCTGAAGCGGAGAGTTCATGGTCGGGACGAAAGCGCGGCTCGACCGACTCCTGTGGTGGGTCCACCGATGTGGATCCGGCCCCCGCCCCCGATGACATACCTCCACAATACTCGAATATATGTTCGAGTCAAGGGTCTGATCTCGGGATCTCCCGGGTTGTCTCGCAATCCAATCACGCCGCACCGACAGGACTGAAGCGTCGCCTCGGTGGCCTCGACGGGCGCGGCGTCCTCGCTTCGCTCGGTCGGCGCTGCTCGACAAGCGGGACTCTGCGGCGCTGCTCGACAAGCGGGACTCTGCGGCGCTGCTCGACAAGCGGGACTCTGCGGCGCTGCTCGACAAGCGGGACACGGCTCCTCTGCTCGACCAGCAGAGAACGGCGGCGCACCACAACGAGCGACGGCGGACGGGTGTCAGCGGGAGTTCTCGGCAACCATCCGTTCGCGGATGCCGCCGGCGACCCCGGTGCTGTTCGGGTTGGGGTCGTGGATCGCACCCGCGTGCGGCTCGACCGGCGTCCCCTTCTCGGTCTCGGACTTCGCCGTCGCCGCCGAGAATCGCTCGGTGATCCCGGGCATGAGGTGATGAGAAGCGTTGGCGGCCTTGGCTTTGTAGCCGACCGGTTGGTCCAGCTTCGGGTCGGTGCAGGCTGCCACGATCGCGTCGACCACGATCTGCGGATCGTCCATCGCGGACATCCGCGGTTCGTGCCCGGTTTAGTTGGCGGCGTGGACCCACCACGGGGTGTCCACGGCCCACGGCATGATGGTGCCGACCTTGATGGCGTCGTCGCCGGCCATGCGCAGCTCTTCGCTGATCGAGTGTCCGAGGCTCCGAACCGCCGCTTTCGTTGCGGCGTAGGTGTTCTGGAGTACGATCGGTACCTCGCTGTCGACCGAGCCCACGTTGATGAGTGTGCCGCGACCCTGCGACCGGAAGACGCGCAGCGCCGCATGTGCGCCGTAGATCAGGCCCTTCAGGTTCACGTCGACGAGGCGAGCGTGGTCCTCGGTCGGGATGTCCCAGAAGTACCCGACCGCGCCGACGCCGACGTTGTTCACCCACACGTCGATCGATTCGAGCCATTCGAGCGCGGCGGACGCGAGATGGGCGACGGCACGCGGATCGCTGACATCGGTGGGCACCGCCAGCGCCGACCCGCCCTTGCCGGTGATCTCTGCGACGACCTCGTCGAGGACCGCGGTTCGACGCGCCGCGACGACGACGTTCGCGCCGAGTTCTCCGAGTCGCACCGCGGCGCCGCGTCCGAATCCGCTCGACGCGCCGGCGATCACGACGGTGGAGCCGTTGATTTCCTTGTTGTCTGTCATGGTGATCGCCTACCCGAGGCGGGGTTCACCAAACCGAGAGGAGGCGCGCTCAGCCCGCGGCGCGGGACTGCCGGAAGGACTCGATCGCGGCGAGATCGTACGAGTTCGCCCCGGTCCCGATGCCCTGGGCGACGTGCGCGGCCACCGCGCAACCGAGTTCGGCGGAGTCGGCGAGACCGAGCCCGCGCAGCCGGCCGGTCAAGAACCCGGCGGAGAACGAGTCGCCGCAACCGGTGGTGTCCACGACGTCCACCTCGAACGCCGGCACCGCGACCACGTCGTCGCCGGTCACGACCAGCGCACCGTCGGCACCGCGGGTGAGCGCGACGCAACCGACACCGCGGTCCAGGAGCGCCCGTGCGCCGTAGGTGAGGTCGTCGGTTCCGGTCAGTCCCCGGGTCTGCTCGTCGTTGGGCAGCAGGTAGTCGAGGTGGGGAAGTGCGTCGGCGATCCACTCGAGAAGGCCGGGGTCGCCAGCCGACAGCAGATCGGCCGACGTCGTGATCCCGCGGTCGCGCGCCCGGCCGAGGAGCTCTGCGGCGACGGCGCCGCCCAGGAATTCCGGGCCGCCGAGGTGCAGGTGGTCGAGCCCGGTCAGCGCGTCTGCACCCAGGTCGTCGGGCGTGAACTGTGCGTTCGCCCCGATGCAGTGCCACGCGGGACGGTCTCCATTGGGTCGGACGGGTATGACCGATGACGACGTCTGGACCCCGGGCTTCGGAACCAGGCCGCCGGTGTCGACGCCTTCGGCGTCCAGCAGTGCGGTCAGCGAACGCCCGATCGTGTCGTCGCCGATCGCTCCGTGGGTCCGGACCGTGGCGCCCAGCCGACTGAGGACGAGCGCGGTTCCGCCCGCGGTACCGGCGGCGGAGAAACCGATGGACTGGACGAGCGCGCCGTCGGACCCCGCCGGGATGGACTCGATCCCGACGACGTGGATGTCCAGCACATGGACGCCCACGGTTGCGATCGTCGGCGGTTCGAGCCGCGGTGAGGGTGTCACGTCCGGTTCTCCTTGGGTGTCCCGTAGTCCAGCCGGATCGCCTGGGCGACAGTGGACTGCTGTTGGTCCTCGGTGAGTTCGCGAGGCCGGCCCATGCTGCTGGTCCGGTGAAAGAGGGTCGCGAGCCACTCCAGCAGCAGGGCGTTCTCCACCGCGTGGGCCAGGCTGGAGCCGCGTGCCACCGAACCGTGGTTCGCCATCAGCGCGACCTGGGTGTCGACCAGCGCGTCGGCGACGATCCCGGCGAGCTCCGGGCTCCCGAACGTGGCGTACGGCGCGACCGGGATGGCACCGCCGAGGCCGAGTTGCTGGTAGTGCAGCACCGGTAACGAGGTCAGTCCGCTGACGCAGGCGACCGCGGTCCCGAAGGGTGCGTGGGTGTGGACGATCGCCTGTGTGCCGGTTTCCTCGTAGACGCGGAGGTGCAGGTCCAGCTCGGACGACGGCGCGATCGGCCCGTCGACGACGTCGCCGGCAAGGGACACCACCGTCACGTCGGTCGCGGCACAGTTCGCGAGCACGACCCCGGTTCCGGTGATCGCGACGTGATCGCCCGCACGCGCCGACACGTTGCCGGAGGTGCCGATCAGCAGACCTTCGGCCGCCAGCCGTCGAGCGGCTGCGGCGACCTCGTCGCGTATCGACGGGTCGCTCATCGGCCGAATGCGTCGGTCCGCACTCCGCGGAGAAGGATCGCCGGGCATGTCGCGGAACTCGGAGCGCATTCGGTACGTTGGGACCACATACCGGACATTTACGCACATGCCTTTGCTCCCGGCACCCGGTATGAAATACCCGAGCACCAGCGAGAGAGACGATGAGACGCGGAAAGCGCCGAAAACGCCGACGACACCAGTCGGCCCCCTGTTGTGAATTGAATGACCCGGGTGTTCCGCCCGGCCCCGACACCGGGACGGTCTCATGCTGACCCTCCTCGGAATCGGACTCGGAATCCTGGTGGTCTTCCTGATCACCGCCCTCACCGGTTACTTCGTGGCCCAGGAATTCGGCTACATGGCGGTCGACCGGTCCCGCCTCAAAGCCCGTGCCGAAACCGGTGACGCCGCCGCGAAACGCGCGCTCGCGGTCACCCGCCGCACGTCCTTCATGCTCTCCGGCGCCCAGCTGGGCATCACTGTCACCGGCCTGCTCGTCGGCTACGTGGCCGAACCCCTGATCGGTTCCGGCGTCGGCGAGCTGCTCGGCGGCGTGGGTATCCCGGTGGGCGTGGGTGTCGCGATCGGCACGATCATCGCGATCATCTTCTCCACCGTCGTGCAGATGGTCTTCGGTGAGCTGTTCCCCAAGAACCTCGCCATCGCCCGGCCCGAGCCGGTCGCACGGTGGCTCGCCCGTTCGACGACGATCTACCTGGCCGTATTCGGTTGGCTCATCGCATTGTTCGACAAGTCGTCGAACCTGCTGCTGCGAGCGCTGCGCATCGAGCCCGTGCACGACGTCGAGCATTCGGCGTCGGTGCGCGACCTCGAGCACATCGTCGCCGAGTCCCGCGACGCGGGTGACCTGCCCGACGAGCTGTCCGTCCTGCTCGACCGTGTGCTCGAATTCCCCACGCGCACCGCAGAACACGCGATGATCCCGCGACCGAACACCGATCATGTCGACGCCGATCTGGCGGCGGGTGAGGTGCTGACACTGATGAGCACCGGCCACACGCGGTACCCCGTGCTGGCCGGCGGTGACGACGAGGTACGCGGCGTGATCCACCTCCAGGACCTCCTGGAGTGGAGCTACGCGCTGAAAAAACAACCGCCGCAGGCTGATTCGTCGGCCACCGCGGTAGACCTGTGTCGTCCCGCGGTGGTGGTGCCCTCGACGCTCCCGCTGCCCGAGGTGTTGGAGACCCTCGCGGACGCACATGACGAGATGGCGGTGGTCATCGACGAATACGGCGGCTTCGCCGGGGTCGTGACCGCCGAGGACATCGCCGAGGAACTGGTCGGCGAGATCGACGACGAACACGACTCCGAGGCGACCGTCGCGATCGAGGAGAGCCCCGAGGGATGGCGCGTGCGGGGTGACGCACACGTCGACGAGGTCTCCCGGACCGTCGGCTGGGACCTCCCCGAAGGCGACTACGAGACGATGGCCGGACTGGTGATCGCCGAATTCGTCGGACTCCCGGAGGTCGGGGACACGGTGACGATCGAGATCGATCCCGATCCGTCGACCCTGCTCGAAGACGACGAGGCGCCACCCCGCACCGTGCGGGCCACGGTGCTCGAAGTCGACAAGCGCGTCCCCGCTCTGCTGTCGATGAGCGTGGCACACAACGACAACAACCCGGGCGAGAAGAGCCCGGACGGCAGGAACCGGGGCGAGAAGAAGAACCCGGCCGAGAACGGAGAGGAGAGCGACAATGGATAACCCGTGGGTCGTCGCGGCCGTCACCGTGGCCCTGATCGCGTCCAGCGCCTTCTTCGTCGCGGTCGAGTTCGCCCTCATCGCCGCACGTCGGCACCGGCTCGAAGACGCGGCCGCGACCAGCGGCAGCGCCCGCGCAGCACTGCGCAGCGCATCGGAACTGTCGGTGTTGCTCGCCGGGTCGCAGCTCGGCATCACGGTGTGCACGCTGGCACTGGGTTCGATCACGAAACCCGCTGTGCACCACTGGCTCACGCCGCTGTTCGCCGGGTGGGGTCTGCCGTACTGGTCGGCCGACGTGATCGGCTTCGTCCTCGCCCTCGTCATCGTGACGTTCCTGCACCTCGTCGTCGGTGAGATGGCGCCGAAGTCGTGGGCCATCGCCCACCCCGAGAAGTCGGCGATCATGCTCGCGATCCCGATGCGCGCCTTCATGTGGGTGACCCGTCCGTTCATCGTCCAGCTCAACCACCTCGCCAACTGGTGCCTCAAGCGTGTCGGCGTCGAACCGGTGGACCAGGTCGCGACCGGGCAGGACAGCGACGCCCTCCGCCACCTGGTGGAGCACTCGGCCACCGTGGGCACACTCGACGAGCGGTACCACGCCCACCTGACGAGTGCTCTGGAACTGGAGTCGTTGACCGTCGGCGACGTCGTGACCCCCAACGACCATCTGGCCGTGGTCGGTCCGGCCGCGGACGCCGATGAGATCCAGACCGCCGGCCGGACCTCGGGCCACCTGCGGCTGCTGGTGCGCGACGATGCGTCCGGGGCGCCGGTCCGCGGTGTCGTGCATGTGCGCGACAGCCTGACCGCGTCGGCCGGCACCACGGCGGCCGATCTCATGCGCCCGGTCCTGAGCGTCGAATCGGCGCAGCCGGTGTACGAGACGCTCACCGCCATGCGGGAACAGCGCGCCCACCTCGCGCTCGTCACCGATGGGGGCCGCGCGGTCGGACTCATCACCATCAACGACGTGCTCCAGCGGTTGCTGGCGACCACGGCGTAGGAGGCGGTCGGGGCGCAGGGTGGGCCGCTAGGTCCACTCGTCGGCCGTCAGGAACCACGGTTCGGCCGGCAGCGCGGCGGGGTCGAACCGGTTCGCCAGTTGCTCTGCGCGCACGGGCTCGTCCCGGCCGCCGAGCCCCAGTGAATGGGCGATGCGGGACAACACGGTCGACGTCGCCACCCCTGCGGCGGCGAGGTCGGCCAGGGTCACCGCCCCGTCCCGCTTGCTGAGCCGGATTCCGTTGGCGTTGAGCACCATCGGGACGTGCGCGTACGTCGGTGGGGCCTTCCCGAGCAGCGCCGCCAGGTAGGCCTGCCGGGGCGCCGACGACAACAGATCGTCCCCGCGGACGACCTGGTCGACGCCCTGCGCGGCATCGTCGACGACGACGGCCAGGTTGTAGGCCGGGGTGCCGTCGTTGCGCAGCAGCACGAAGTCGTCGACCGCGCCCATGTAGGGACCGTGCAGCAGGTCATCGACGCCGTACTCCCGGACGTCGGCCCGCAGCCGGATCGCGGGTGGCCGGGTGGCACGGCGTTCGTCGCGTTCGGCGGCGGTGAGGTCGCGGCACGTGCCCGGGTAGGCGCCCTGCGGCGCATGGGGTGCGGACGGCGCGTCGAGGATCTCTCGGCGGGTGCAGAAACACTCGAAGGTGCGGCCGGCGTCGCGCAGGTCGTCGAGGACGGCACGGTATGCCTCGAGCCGGTCGGTCTGGTGGACGACGGGCGGGTCCCAGTCGAGGCCCAGGGCCGCGAGATCGGACAACTGCCGGGAATCCGCGCCCTCGACGGCTCGGTCGAGATCCTCCATCCGGATCAGGAACCGCCGGCCGGTGGTCCGCGCGAAGAGCCAGGCGAGCAGGGCGGTCCGCAGATTGCCGACGTGGAGGTCCCCGGAGGGGGAGGGCGCGTACCGGCCCGCTCGCTGCGTCGACACCGCGTCGAGATTACCGGTCGGCGATGAGAATCCGCGCCGCGGCCGGTCTGCCTGTAACGGCACGGACGACGACACGCCGGGTGTGCGGCGGCGCGTAGGCGTTGCGGTCCCGTCGACGAGTGAGGAACGATGAGTTTCATGGATCTCCCGGTCATGCCGCCTGTTGCGCCGATGCTGGCCAAGGCGGTGACCAGCGTGCCGCCGCAGCCCGACGGTTCGGTGGCGTGGTCGTATGAACCCAAGTGGGATGGTTTTCGCGCGTTGGTCTTCCGCGACGGCGACGAGGTGACGATCGGATCGCGAGGCGGCAAGGACCTGGCCCGGTACTTCCCCGAGATCGTCGCGGCGGTGAAGGACGAACTGCCCGACAAGGTGGTCCTCGACGGTGAGATCGGGGTGCCGGCGCTGATCGGCGACACGCATCGGCTCGACTGGGATTCGCTCGCGCAGCGCATCCATCCGGCGGAATCGCGCGTCACCATGCTCGCGGAGAAGACACCGGCGATCTTCATCGGATTCGACGCGCTGGCGCTGGAGTCGACGAGCGTGATGGGCGAACCCTTCGAGGTGCGCCGGGAAGCGCTGCTGCGGGCCGTCGGTCCGGGCGGGCGGGACCGTCGCGTGCATGTCAGCCGGGTGACGAGCGACCCCGCGGTCGCCGAGGACTGGTTCTCCGCCTTCGAAGGTGCCGGGCTAGACGGTGTCGTCGCCAAGCGACTCGACGGCGTGTACGTCGAGAACAAGCGGGAGATGCTGAAGCTCAAACACAAACGGACCGCGGACTGTGTGATCTTCGGGTATCGAATCCACAAGTCGGGCACCGGGATCGGGTCGATGCTGCTCGGACTGTACGGCGACGACGGCGAATTGCGGATGGTCGGTGGGGCGGGTGCCTTCTCCGACGCCAAGCGGATCGAGTTGCAGCAGATGTTCGAGCCGATGCGGCTGGACCCGGAGAGGGCGTCGCCGGGCGAGCCCACGCGGTGGCGTTCGGAGAAATCGGGGGAGTGGATCCCGATCCGTCCGGAGCTGGTCGCGGAGTTCGCATATGACCAGATGGAAAACCATCGCTTCCGGCACACGGTGAAATTCCTTCGCTGGCGGCCCGATCGAGAACCGGGGAGCTGCGGCTACGACCAGCTCGACGTCCCGCTGACCTACGATCTCCACGACGTCCTCGAAGGAGAATGACCATGGCATCTCGTTCGCCCGCGGAGGAACTCGACGTCGACGGGGTCGCCGTCCGGATGAGCAACCCGGACAAGATCTACTTCCCCGAACTCGGCGAGAACGGCGGCCGCAAGCGCGATCTCGTCGGGTACTACCGCACCGTAGCACTCGGCGACACGGGTGGCAGGGCCGACGACAGCGGCGACGGACCGCTGATGCGCGCCACCCGCGACCGCCCGACCTTTCTGCAGCGCTTCCCCGACGGCGTCGAGGGCGAGGAGATCTACCAGAAGCACATCGCGAAGAAGCGGCCGGAGCATGTGCGGTCCACCCCGATCGTGTTCCCCTCCAAGCGAACTGGCGATGCGATCCGACCCACGGTGCCCGCGGATCTCGTGTGGGGCGCGAACCTGGGCACCGTCACCTTCCACACCTGGCCGACCCTGCATCCCGACAACGACCATCCCGATCAGCTTCGCATCGACCTCGATCCGCAACCCGGCACGACCTTCGAGGATGTGCGGCGGGTCGCGCTCGAAGGACTGAAGCCGCTGCTCGACGAACTCGGGTTCACCGGTTTCGTGAAGACCTCGGGCGGTCGGGGAGTACACGTGTACGTGCCCATCGAGCCGCTCTGGGACTTCATCGCGACCCGACGCTGCGTCATCGCGATCGCCCGCGAGCTCGAACGCCGCGACCCGGACGCGGTCACCACATCGTGGTGGAAAGAAGAACGCGGAGAACGGATCTTCATCGACTACAACCAGAACGCCCGCGACCGCACGATGGCATCCCCGTACTCCGTTCGACGCAGCGCCCGCGCCCGGGTGTCGACGCCGGTGACGTGGGACGAACTCGCCGACGTCGATCCGGACGACTGCACCATCGCGACCGTCCCGAAGCTCCTGGAAGATCGCGGCGACCCATGGGCCGACATCGCCGACCACCGGCGCGGCGTCGAGAAACTGCTGGAGATGGTCCAGGCCGACGACGCAAACGGCCTGGGCGACATGCCTTATCCGCCCAGCTATCCCAAGATGCCGGGCGAGCCGCCGCGCGTACAGCCGAGCAAGAAGGTCGCCGAGCACTGGGATGAGCAGGGCAACCGACGCTCCGACGGCTGATGCCTGGGTTCCGTATGGGTCAGCGGCGCAGCGCCTCGGCCGCCCAGGTCGCGAAACTCTGCCAGCCCACATCAGGGAACCGGCGGTGCAGCGTCGGGATGTCGACCTCGTACCCGCGGTCGCCGAGGAACGTGAACATCGCCCGCATGTCCTCGGACTCGATACGTTCGGGATCGTAGGACTCCGCCGTGACGGTGGTGCCGAGAACGTCGCCGATGATGCGCGCCATCTCCTCGGGCGTCGGCTGATCGGACGCGAGGTCGATGCGCTGGCCGACGTGGACGTCGGGCGCGGCGAACAGGGTGGCGACGAGTCGGCCGAGGTCGCGCCGCGAGAGTTGTTGCAGCGGCTTGTCCGCGGGCATCGCGATCGGCATCACGCCCGCCGCGAGCGCGTCGGCTCCGCCGAGCAGGTTGTCGAAGAAGTAGGCCGGGCCGACGATCGTGTGCGGGATCTCGGTGGCTGCCAACATCTGCTCGACCTCGAACTTGGAATCGAAATGCGGCACGCCGGTCTGACGATCGGCCGAGGCCACCGAGGAGAACACGAGGTAGGGGATCGACGCGGACGTGGCGGCTTCGATCAGCGCACGACCCTGACCGATCTCGGCCTCGACGCCGGATTCGAACGGGGTGGTGAGCGCGAACACACCCGCGGACCCGGTGAACGCCTCGGTGAGGCCCGACCCGCTCACGATGTCGCCGACGGCGAGTTCGACGCCTCGGTCGGCCAGGCGTGCCGCCTTGCTCGACACCGCGTCCCGCACGACGGCGCGGACCGGGAAACCGGCCTCGAGCAGCGCGTCGAGCACGGCGCCGCCCTGCCCTCCGGTGGCTCCGACGACAACGACAGGGGAGGAATCGGCCATGTCGTCGACCCTAGCGGTCACACTCGACGGCCGGACGGTTTGGGTGAGTGCGCCGTCGGCGGCTATCATCTCGACGTTGGAGGATTCGCCTAGTGGCCTATGGCGCTCGCCTGGAACGCGGGTTGGGTTAACAGCCCTCAGGGGTTCGAATCCCCTATCCTCCGCCACCGAAGGTCCGCTGTGACACCCGTCTTTCCGGGTGACACCGCGGACCTTCGTCGTATCCCCGAGCGTGCGGGCCGAGTGCGATCGAGCCGCGCGGACCGGTTCGAGGACCCCGGCTCCGGCCGCCGGAACCCCTCGCTACACTGGACGACGGATCCCGCGCGGCGTGCATCCTGTGAACTCCCCCAGGGCCGGAAGGCAGCAAGGGTCAACGGGCTCTCTCGGGTGCGCGGGGTCCCCTATTTTCCCGATACGAAGTTTCAGGTCAGGGGCGTCGGCCACCCGCACCGGCGTCGAGCCGCGAGAGGGCCAACGTTGAATTTTCACTCGATGAGTGCCGACCAACTCCGGAACACCCAGACGGAACTGACCAAGCAATACGAGGCGCTGCGCGCGCTGGGTCTCAAGCTCGACCTCACCCGCGGCAAGCCGGCCCCCGAGCAACTCGATCTCTCGAACGGTCTCCTGTCGCTGCCCGGTGACGAGTTCCGAGACGGCGCGGGCACCGACACCCGCAACTACGGCGGACTCAACGGACTGCCCGAGTTGCGCGGCATCTTCGGGGAACTCCTCGCCGTCGACCCCGACAACCTGCTCGCGCTCGGCAACTCGAGCCTCGAGATCATGCACGACCTCACGGTCTTCGGGCTGTTGCACGGCACCGCCGACTCCGACGAGCCGTGGGGACGTCAGACGATCAAGTTCCTGTGCCCGTCGCCCGGTTATGACCGCCACTTCGCGATCACCGAGAGCTTCGGCATCGAGATGATCCCGGTGCCGATGCTGCCCGACGGTCCCGACGTGCGGGTGTGCGCCGAACTCGTCGCCGCCGACCCGAGCATCAAGGGCATGTGGGCGGTGCCCACCTACTCGAACCCGACCGGCGTCACCTTCTCCGAGGAGGTCACCCGCGGGTTGCTCGAGATGTCCGCGGCGCCGGACTTCCGGATCTACTGGGACAACGCCTACGTCGTCCACACGCTGGTGGAGACCCCGCCGACGCCGCTGCCGATCCTGGAGATGGCGGCGCAGGCCGGGCACCCGAACCGCGTGTACGTCCTCGGCTCGACGTCGAAGATCACCTTCGCCGGCGCCGGCGTCTCGTTCTTCGGGTCGTCGCCGGAGAACCTGGCCTGGTTCAGCAAGTACCTGTCGCTGAAGACCATCGGACCCGACAAGGTCAATCAACTGCGTCACCTCAAGTTCTTCGGCGACGCCGACGGTGTGCGCGCGCACATGGCCCGCCACCGGGAGATCCTCGCCCCGAAGTTCAAGCTCGTGCTCGACATCCTCGAGGACCGGCTCACGGAGTCGAAGGTGGCGTCGTGGTCGGAGCCGGAGGGCGGCTACTTCATCAGCCTCGACGTCGTCGACGGCGCGGCCCGACGCACCATCGAGCTGGCCAAAGAAGCCGGTATCGCGCTCACCGCCGCCGGATCGGCGTTCCCGTACAAGACCGATCCGCACGATCAGAACATCCGACTCGCACCGACGTTCCCGAACACCGACGACCTGCGGGCTGCGATGGACGGGGTGTCCACGTGCGTGCTGCTGGCCGCGGCGGAGACCCTGCTCGCCCGCTCCAGCTGACCCGACACGCCGATCCCGGCGTTAGATTGCTCTCATTCTCCGGCGAGTGCGCTGGCGTGCGCGCCACTTTGTGACAGGCTTTCAAATCGTGAATCTGCCCAGGCCGGTTCTTCTCGCAACCGGTTTCGCCGTCGTGGGGGTCATCGCACTGGCACTCCAGGATGTCGTCGTACCCCTGGGCGCCCAATTCTGGGGTTTGCTGCACAACCAGATCGATCTCTCGGTGTATCAGGCGGGTGCCCGGGCGGTCGCCAACGGCGTCAGTCTCTACGACGTCAAGATGATCGGCGACCTGGACTACACCTACTCGCCGTTCTCCGCCTTGCTGTTCAGTCCGCTGGCCTGGATGTCCTTCGACGTCGCCCGCATGTTGTGGTCGGCGGGCATCGTCGTGGCGCTCTATCTGGTGATCATGCTGAGCTTCCGCAGCCTCGGCCGGCCGGTGACCTGGCCGTTGCGCGTGATCGCGGCGTCGCTGGTGGCGGTGGCGATGTTGTTCGAGCCGGTTCGTACGACGATCTGGTACGGGCAGATCAATGTGTTCCTGATGCTCGTGATCGTGGCCGATCTGGCGCGCCCGGACGGTGGACGCCTCAAGGGGTTCTGGACCGGAGTCGCCGCGGGGATCAAGCTGACGCCCCTCATCTTCGCCGGTTACTTCCTCGTGCAACGGAACTGGCGCGCCCTCGCCGGGGTGGTGGGCGGCTTCGCCACCACCATGCTCATCGGGTTCGCCGCCTTGCCCGGGGACTCGTGGTCGTACTGGACGGGCAAACTGTTCGAGTCCGACCGGGTCGGTTCCGCTCAGTTGCGCGGTAACCAGTCCCTGCGCGGCATGCTGGCCAACCACCTCGACACCGACAATCCGCCGACGCTGCTCTGGCTCGCCCTGGTGCTGGCAGTGCTGGCGGTCGGCTTCGCGGTGGCGACGTACGCCCATCGCAAAGGTCAGGAACTCCTTGCCGTCAGCATCGTCGGGATGACCGCCTGCGTGGTGTCGCCGATGTCGTGGGGCCACCACTGGGTGTGGTTCATCCCGATCCTGGTCATCGGAATCCACCTCGTTCTCGACGCCCGGCAGCCGCGGGCACCGCGGGTGTGGGCCGGCGTGGGCGTGGCGGCACTGGTGCTACTCGCGTTCTCGTGGCCGACGCATGTACCGGCGCTGATCCCGGACGGCTATTACACGGGGCTGTACGTCAAGACCCGCATCACGTGGCTCAACTGGTTCACGGTCAGCCCCTATCTGTGGGCCTACCTCGGCGTGCTCGTCGCGACGGTCGTCGGCCTGCGGATGGTCGGCAGCCGTGGCTACTCCACGCCGACGCCCGCCGACCCGATCATCCCGCCCGGCGTCGCGGCTGCGGTGATCGCCGAGGGCGGGCTGCCGACCGGCGATGCGGGCGGCACCGGCAGTGAGGGCACACGACGGCCGGACACGGGTGGCGAGGAGTCCGGGCCGCGCGACTCGCGAGGCACGTCCGGGCACACTTTGCGTCCTTCGGAAGACACCCGCGGGATGGCCGATGACCTGGTCGGAACCGATGGCGAACCCGTCACCGAGACACCCGATCAGGGGCCCGCTGCACCAGTGTGAGGCACACTCATCGACTGTCACGGGTCGCCGGTAGTCTCGACGCGTGGCTCTGTATCGCACCTATCGCCCGGCTACCTTCGCCGACGTCGTGGGGCAGGAGCACGTCACCGATCCGTTGAGCCGTGCCCTGGATTCCGGTCGCATCAATCACGCGTATCTCTTCTCCGGTCCCCGCGGTTGTGGCAAGACGTCGTCGGCGCGGATCCTGGCTCGTTCGCTGAACTGTGTGCAGGGCCCCACCTCCACACCGTGCGGAACGTGTGTCTCCTGTGTGGCGCTCGCGCCGGGGGGTCCGGGCAACCTCGACGTCATCGAGCTCGATGCCGCCAGTCACGGCGGTGTCGACGACACCCGCGAGCTGCGTGACCGCGCCTTCTATGCGCCCGCCGAGTCGCGCTACCGCGTGTTCATCGTCGACGAGGCGCACATGGTGACGAACGCGGGATTCAACGCGCTCCTCAAGATCGTCGAGGAGCCGCCGGAGCATCTGATCTTCGTGTTCGCGACCACCGAACCCGAGAAGGTGCTGCCGACCATCCGGTCGCGCACCCACCACTACCCGTTCCGGCTGCTCGCGCCGCCGGTCATGCGCGGTCTCCTGGAGACGATCTGTGAGCGCGAGGGCGTGACCGTCGCGTCCGAGGTGTACCCGCTCGTCATCCGGGCGGGTGGCGGTTCGCCTCGTGACTCGCTGTCGATCCTCGATCAGCTGCTGGCCGGCGCCGACGACCAGGGTGTCGCCTACGAACGCGCACTCGCGCTGCTCGGTGTCACCGACGTGGCGCTGATCGACACCGCGGTCGACGCTCTCGCCGACGCCGACGGTTCGGCATTGTTCGGCACGGTGGAGAAGGTGGTCGACGCCGGGCACGATCCTCGACGGTTCGCCGTCGACCTGCTGGAACGTCTGCGCGATCTGATTCTGCTGCAGGCTGTTCCGGACGCCGCGGACCGCGGACTCGTCGAGGCGCCGGGTGACCAGCTCGCCCGCATGCGCGCCCAGATCGAGACCCTTGGGCCCGCGTCGCTGACCAGGTTCGCCGAGATCGTGCACAACGCGCTCGGGGAGATGCGCGGCACGACGTCGCCGCGACTCCTGCTCGAGGTGATGTGCGCGCGGATGCTGCTGCCCGCGGTCTCCGACGACGACGCAGCTCTGTTGCAGCGACTCGAACGACTCGAGTCGGGGATCGGCACGACGTCGATCCCGGTACCCGCGAAACCGGCTGAACCGGAACCGGAACCGAAGTTCGTTCGACCCTCGCAGCGCAAGGCGATGGAAGAGGCCAAGGCTGCTGAGGCGTCCGAGCGCGCGGCCGCGGAAGCCGTCGAGGCCGACGCCGCGCAACCCGACGCCGGCCGGGTGCCGGAACCGGTGGTGTCTGAGCCGGTTGCGCCAGAGATGGTGGTGGAGACTCCTGCGCCGGAACCCGTCGTTGCTGAAGCGGTCACGGCAGACGCGGCGCCCGAGGCGGTTGATCCCGACTCGACCGGCGTCGCAACGGGTTCGGGGGCCGAGGCGGAGGCCGTGCTGCCCGCGGAGGAGCCCGCCGACGACGAGTCGATGCTCGACGAACTGATCGCCGACCAACCGAGTGCCGAGGCGGCAGAGGTCGAACCGGCGCCGGCCGCTGACGCCTCATCGGACGACGAGACGGCATCTCTGATCGAGGTGCCCGCCCCGCCGACGCCGCCGACTCAGCCGCCGGCACGGTCCGACCGGACCCCGTCCGCGCCCGAACCGCCGTCGCGCCATCGGACCCCGTCCGCGCCCGAACCGGAACCGATTGCCGAACCGGCGTCGACCGCGGCGTACGACGACATCCCGCTGCCCGATGAGCCCGTCGACGAGGACGACGTCCCGCCACCCGACGCGATGCCGGTCCGTGCCCGTCGGCCCGAGCCCGAGCCGGTGCCCGAACCGGAGCCCGAGCCCGAGGCGACCGCCGGGCTCGACGCCGACTCGGTTCGCAAGCGGTATCAGGACATCCGGGCCGCGGTGCGGGAACGGTCGAAGAGTCTCGAGCCGATGCTGTCGGCGGCGGTCATCGCCGACGTCGACGGGACGACCGTCGTGCTCTCGCATCCGGTCGAGGTGCTGGTCGGGCGGTTGTCCGCACCGCACGCCGTGACGATCATCCGCGAGGCGCTCACCGAGGTCTTCGGCACCGAACTCGACGTGCGTACCGTGCACCAGGCGCCGGGCGCCGCCGCACCCTCCGCCACGTCGACCGCGCCGCCGACGAAGCAAGCGGCCAAGGCTCGGCAGTCGTACTCACGTCCGAGCCGCGCGCGTGACCAGTCGGCGACGCCGGCCCCCACACCGGAGCCGGTCGCCGAACCGGAGGAGCCCGAGCCGCCACGTGCCGACGAGGACATCCCGCACGACGAACGCGCGGAGATGGTGGCCGATGCACGCACCGGCAGCCCCGAGCAGCGGCTCGACCCCGACCAGGTGGCGCTGGAACTACTCAAATCGGAGCTGGGGGCACGGCCGCTCGAGTGACCGGGTGCGCTCGGGAAGCTTTGTCTGAAAACCGCCCCGCGCAACAGGTTCGACGACGATACGCCGCGTGTCCGATTTCTGAGGGCGGTTTTCAGAGGCGGGTCGGGCTCAGGCGTCCCACCACGGCCGGAGTGGCACCTGGTGGCCGCCGTCCTCGTCGAGTTTGGTGGCGAGCACGTGGTGAAGCTGGATGATGTTGCGGTCGAAGCCAATTCGGCAACCGGCCATGTAGAGGCCCCACAGCCGCGCGGTGCCCTCGCCGACCTCGGCCACCGCTTCGTCCCAGTGCTCGACGAGGTTGATGTTCCAGTCGCGCAGCGTCATCGCGTAGTGCTCGCGGAAGTTCTCTTCGTGGATGACCTCCATGCCGCCGATGTCCTGCAGCTTGGAGATGATCTTGCCGGAGCCGGTGAGCTCGCCGTCGGGGAAGACGTAGCGGTCGATGAACGATCCCGCCTTGCTGCGGCTCGCGTTGTCGGGGCGCGTGATGCAGTGATTCAGCAGCATGCCGCCGGGACGGAGCTTGTCGCGCATGAACCCGAAGTAGGACGGGTAGTTGTGGACACCGATGTGCTCGGTGAGCCCGATGGACGACACCGCGTCGAAGCCGCTCTCGGCAACGTCGCGGTAGTCGCTGTGCCGGACCTCGGCGAACTCGCCGAGCCCTTCGTCGGCGATCGCTTTCTGGGCCCACTGTGCCTGTTCGGCGGACAGCGTCGCCCCGATCGCGTGGACACCCCTACGCGCGGCATAGCGGACCATTCCGCCCCAGCCACATCCGATGTCGAGGAGGCGGTCGCCGGGCTTGAGGCGGAGCTTCTCGAAGATGAGGCGGTACTTGTTCTCCTGCGCGGCTTCCAGCGATGCGTCGCGTTCCGGGTAGACGGCGCAGGTGTACGTCATCGAAGGTCCGAGCACCCACTCGTAGAACGTGTTCGAGACGTCGTAGTGGTAGTGGATGACCTCGGCATCACGAGACTTGCTGTGCCGCAGTCCTTCCGCAAATCGACGCCAGCGCGGCAAGGCCTCCTGCGGCGGCGGTGCGATCGGCTTGAAGTGATCGATGCCCAGCGACCGCGCGATGTGGGCGAGCGACAGGGGGGAGGGGCGGTGGAACTGCAGGTTGCTGGCCAGTGCCTTCAGCGCGGGGTACGGATCACCGGGGTGCGCGCCGATGAGTTCGAGATCGCCTGCGGTGTAGGCGCGCGCGAGTCCGAGATCGCCGGGTGCGGTCACCAGATACGTTGTTCCGCGCGGGGTCTTCAGGTCGAGGCCGTACTGGGCGTCGACGGGTCCGGCGCTGCTGCCGTCGTAGGCGGTGATCCGGATCGACAGGTTTCCGCCGAGGAGTGTTTCGAAGATCTCGGCGAGGGTCATCTTGCCGGCGTGCGAGTCCACACTCGACGCCGAACTCTCCTTGAACGTGGTCATTGGCGTTTCACCGCTTTCGAGTAGAGGTCCAGCAGACGACCCCGCGGGTCGTACCGCTTCTTGAGGAGCCGATAACTCTCTCCGCCGTAGAGTTCGTCGAACTCCTCCGGCGTGTAGAAACTCTCTGAATACAGCGACTTGTGGCCGTCGAGTTCGGCGACCTTGCGTTCGATGGTCTTGTTGGTGTGCCCGGGATCGCCCGGGGTGACCGGCACGGCGGACCAGAAGCCTACATTGACGTACGTGCGTTGCGGGGCAAGGGGATACAGCGGCCAGGGGCGTACCGGATCGGCGCCGGGGAGGGCGGGCTCGCGAAGCCGGAGGGGGCACAGCCAGATCGGTTCGATGGGAATCTCGGAGAGGAACCACTCGACGTAGTCGGCGGTCCGGTCGATGGGAACCTCGATGTCCTGCACGACGCGTTCACCCGCCGGTAGTCCCTTGCGGGCGTTCAACCGGTCGCCGATGTCGAATCGCTGGTCGAGACCGATCAGCTTCCAGTAGAAACTGCTGCGGAGGTACCGCTTCGGCCACCAGCGCCGGATTCGCGGATTCTGTGCGCCGAAGGCGCGTGAGCACCAGAACCAGTCGGTGTCCCAGCGCCAGAGGTAGTCGTGGATCGTCAACCTATCGGTCGTCTTCTGTTGGATGGATCGATAGAAGATGTCCATCCCGGTGTAATCGCTGACCGGTCCGTCCTCGCCGGTCTGGCGGCCGAGCGTCAGATAGGACTCGTTGGCGGAGAACACGACTCCGTCGAGGTAGTCGACCGGTTCGCCGTCGTGCGACTTCGTGGTGACGATCGTGTCCATCGCCGACTGGAGGTCGACGATGCTCGTGAACCGAAGATGGCGCAGTGCCACATACGGCTTCACCGGCTCCAGCTCGATGCGTAACCGCACCGAATAGCCGAGCGTGCCATAGGAATTCGGGAAACCGAAGAAGAGGTCGGCATGTTCGTTGGTGGGCGTCGCGGTCAGGATCTCGCCGTCGCCGGTGAGGATGTCGATCTCGAGAACCGACTCATGGGGCAGTCCGGAGCGGAAGGACGTGCTCTCGATGCCGAGTCCGGTGACCGCGCCGCCGAGGGTGATCGTCTTGAGCTGTGGGACTACCAGCGGTGCGAGGCCGTACGGCAGAGTGGCCGCGACGAGGTTCTCGTAGGTGCACATGCCGGCGACGTCGGCGGTCCGCGCTTCGGGATTCACCGAGATGACCCGGTCGAGCCCGGAGACGTCCAGTCCCGGATGCGGATTGGCGGCGCGCTTACGAAAGAGGTTGGACGTCTTCTTCGCAAGACGCACGGTTGCCTGCGGCGGGATGGCACGATAGCTGGCCAGAAGGTCGGCAACCCCCTGGTCGAATGCCGCTCCCCCCATCTCGAGCCCGTTGGTCACCCGGTTAGCCTAGGACTTGATCAGTTCGCCCGCCAATCGTTTCGTAACTGAGGAGTGTCCAATCGTGGGTCAGGTTTCCGCATCGCAGTCGCTCGACATCGCCGCCGCCCCGGACGCCGTGGTCGGAGCTCTCGCCGACTATGAGGTCGTGCGGCCGGCCATCCTCCCGGAGCAGTACCGCGACTACAAGGTGATCAGCGGCGGCAAGGGCGACGGCACCGTCGTGCACTGGATTCTGCAGGCCACGTCGAAGCGGCAGCGCGACGTGCAGGCGACCGTCAGCGTCACCCCGGACACCGTCACCGAGCGCGACGCCAACTCGACGATGGTGACCACCTACTCCGTCGCGGCATCGGGCAGCGGTTCGCGCGTCACGACCACCACCACGTGGCAAGGGGCCGGCGGCATCGGTGGGTTCTTCGAGAAGACATTTGCGCCGAAGGGTCTCAACCGGATTCAGGCCGAGGTCCTCGGCAACCTGAAGAAGCGCCTCGAGAGCTGACGGCTCGGCATCTCCGACCGCGGCGCTCGATGACCTGCTCACCCGACAGCGTGCGATGACCGGCGCGGGATCGACCGATCCCGTCCGGCGCCGCCGTGGCCGGGCAAGGCCGTCGCCCTTGCCCATGCGCGACGGCGTCGACGCCACGCGCGTGGTGTTGCGTTCGGGGCCGGAGCTGACCGTCGGTCAGGCGCTGCTGGCCGCGCCCGTGCTGGCGGGGCTGACCGCCGACGATCTGGGTCGACGCGCCGCCGCGGGCGAGATCGTCGATGCCGACGGCCGACCCGCGGATCTGGCCGCGCCGTCGAGCCGCAATGTCTCGCTGTACCTCTACCGCGACCTCGACGACGAGATCGCGGTCCCGTTCGACCTGCCGGTGATCCACCACGACGAGAACATCGTCGTGGTGGACAAGCCGCACTTCCTCGCCACGATGCCGCGGGGCCGTCACGTGACCGAGACCGCGCTGGTGCGGCTGCGTCGAGAACTGGGCTCCGACACCGTCTCGCCGGCGCACCGCCTGGACCGCCTCACCGCCGGGGTGCTGCTGTTCACTCTGCGGCCCGAGGTGCGCGCGGCCTATCAGGACCTGTTCGCGTCCCGGACCGCCCGCAAGGAGTACCTCGCGCTCGCGCCGGCCGACGAGGCGCTGGCGTCGACCGTGACCGTGCGGGACCGGATCGAGAAGACCGCGGGCGACCTGCGCGCCCTCGTGGTGGACGGGCCGGTCAACGCCATCAGCGACATCACCCTGACCGAGGTCGTCGGCGGCCTCGGCGTCTACCGAATGGTGCCGCACACCGGCCGCACCCATCAGCTCCGGTTGCACATGGCGTCGCTCGGGGTGCCCATCGTCGACGACCCGCTCTACCCCGACGTGCGGCCGGGACTCGCCGCGCTTCCCGATCACGGGGACTTCACCCGGCCGCTACGCCTGGTCGCCCGGGCGCTGGAGTTCACCGACCCGCTGACCGGCGAGGAGCGCCGGTTCGAGAGCCGACGCCCGGTGGTCGGGATAGGGCCACGATCTACCCTGGCGCCATGACCATCCGCGCGTCCTACGAACGGCATCCCGACCTGGGCTGCGAGGCCGTGGTCTTCATCGACGACGAGTCGCTGGCCTGTTTCCAGATCCAGCGCGATCTGGTCGGCGGGCCGCGCGCCGACGAATACTGCGTCACCACGGGAGCCAGTGCGCCTGTCTACGGCGGGATCACGCAGTGGCGTCGCATCGACGACCGATTCGAGTTCGCGCTCACCGCGCGCGCCGGTCGGCTGTTCGGCGACGAGGTCCTGTCCTTCGAGGTGGCCGCCGTCGAGGAGTCGACCGTCGACGACATCGCCGCGCATGTCGATCGGTTGCTGCGCTGACGCTGCGACTACCCTGGGCCGGGTGACGCAACCATTCGATCCCAGCGCGTTGTTCGGCGGCGGTCAGGGCGGGGAGAACCCGATGGCCGGACTGCTGGCCCAGGCGCAGCAGATGCAGGAGAAGCTCCTGTCGGCGCAGAACGAGATCGCGGCGGCGGAGGTGGTCGGCAGTGCGGGCAACGGGCTCGTGACCGTGACCGGCAACGGCACCGGTGAGGTGACCGCCGTGTCGATCGATGCGAAGGTCGTTGATCCCGACGACGTGGAGACCCTGCAGGACCTGTTGCTCGGTGCGTTGGCCGACCTGTCGGAGAAGCGCGAGCAGCTGGCCAGTGAGAAGATGGGCCCGCTCGCCGGGGGTCTCGGCGGCGGCCTCCCCGGATTGGGCGGCTGAGTACGCCCACCCGCGTACGACGCCGAACGACGAGTAGGAATCCCGGACACCGTGGACGCAGATCAGCATGTATGAGGGACCGATCCAGGACCTGATCGACGAGCTGGCCAAACAGCCGGGCCTCGGTCCGAAGGGCGCCCAGCGCATCGCGTTCCACCTGCTGGCCGGGGAGAAGTCCGACATCGATCGACTTGTCGCCGCGCTGGGACGGGTCCGCGACGACGTCGTCTTCTGCGCGGAGTGCGGGAACGTCTCGGCCAATCGCCTGTGCCGGATCTGTTCCGACGCCCGCCGCGACGCCAGCAAGATCTGTGTCGTCGAGGAGCCGAAAGACGTGCACGCGATCGAACGGACCAAGGAGTTCACCGGGCGCTACCACGTACTCGGTGGTGCTCTCGACCCGTTGTCCGGGATAGGCCCGGATCAGTTGCGTATCCGTGAACTGCTGCGTCGGCTGGCCAATCAGGAAGACGGCGTCGACGTCTCCGAGGTGATTGTCGCGACCGACCCGAACACCGAGGGCGAGGCGACCGCGACCTACCTCCAGCGCATGCTGAAGGACTTTCCCGGCCTGTCGGTCACCCGGCTCGCGTCGGGGCTGCCGATGGGCGGCGACCTCGAGTTCGCCGACGAACTCACCTTGGGTCGTGCACTGTCGGGTCGTCGCATCCTGGCGTGAGGTCGGTGGCCGTCGTACCCGGCAAACCGGACGGCTAGGGTCATGTGGTGATCTCGCGTACTGGGTGGCGTCGTCGTGTCCGGGGTGTTGCAGCAGGCCTGACGGTGGTGGTCGCGGGCGGCCTGGTGGGTGCCGTACAAGGCGTGCAGCCGCCCGAAGCATCCGCTGCGCCGGCGCTCGATTGGCAGGCATGCCCCGCGGTGCACGGCGTACCGGCGACGGTCCGGTGCGCGACGGTCGAAGTTCCGCTCGACCACTCCGAGCCGAACGGCGAGACCATCGAGATCGGCGTGAGCCGTATGCAGGCGCGCGACCAATCCCGGCGTCGCGGTGTCGTGATGGGCAACCCGGGCGGCCCGGGCGGCGACGGCATCGCGATGTTCAGTCAGCTGCGCCCGCCGGCGGCCATGCTCGACGAATGGGATCTGGTGGCCGTGCAGCCGCGTGGTCTGGTGTCGGGCACACCGCTGCGCTGCGATCCGATCACCGGCGACGAGCCCGAACTGATGACGGCGCTGGGCAAGCTGAATCGCGATCGCTGCGAGGCGCGTACGCCGGGCCTCGGGGCGACGCTCACCACCGAGAACACCGCCCGTGACATGGAGGTCGTCCGGCGGCTGCTCGGCGAACCGAAGGTCAGCCTCTACGGCATCTCGTACGGCACCCTGCTGATGTCGACGTACGCGACACTGTTCCCGCAGCGCGTCGACCGGATGGTCCTCGACTCCGGTTTCGACCCGGGCGTGGTGTGGAACAGCCTTCTCTCCGTGCAGACACCCGGCTACAAGGCGCGGGTGCACGAGATGATGGCGTGGATCGCGCGCCACGACCGGATCTACCATCTCGGCACGACGCCACTCGCCGTGTACCGGAAGTGGAGCGACCGGGTCAGTGCCGAGGCCGGTGTGCCGCCATCGCTGCTGGCACCTCCCGCGCAGGTCGGGGACGTGCCGCCGGGCCTGCGGGCGGTCGCGCAGCAGTACATCGCGGGAACCGATCTGACCGCCGACGCGCGTGCCAGGTTCGAGAACCTGGTGTTCACCTTGCTCCGGCCCGGGTCGCTACAGCTGACGTCGCAGCTACTGGTGCTCACCCGCGCGCTCGCTCCTGATCGCAACTCCTGGCCGACGGTGGCGCTGATGACCGCGACCCCCGGCCGGAAGCTGCCCACCCCGGGCCCCGCCGCGCTCGAGGCCGCCCAGGTCTCGCAGGACATGCAGGCCGCGGTCCTGTGCAACGAGAACCAGGTCCCCGCGCAGCCGTCGCTCGGCTTCCAGGCGTTCGTCGCGAACTACGTGACCGGGGATCCGTTCGAAGCGCCTGGTCTCGCCTACGAGTCCGGCCTCGCGTGTGCCGGAGCGCCGGCGCTTGCGCGGCCGGTCGAGATCCGCAACCGCGGGCTGGCGGTGGCGCCCCTGCAGATCCAGAGCGTCGGCGACCCGCAGACCCCGTATCGCGGGTCGCTGAAGATGCGTGAACTCATGCGCAGCCACCTCATCACCGTCGGTGGTGGCGACCACGCGCAGCTCGGTCGCGCCAACAAGCCACTCGACGACGCCATCGTCGAGTACTTCCGCACCGGCCGGACCTCGGTGCAGCGCGTCCCCGAAGCCCCGATCACGGCTCCGCTCACCCGGTTGCCCTCGGCGTTCGCGTCCGGGGCGGCCGGTCGGTGACCCACCCTGATCTGGTGAGCCCGCAGACCCGCGCCCGTGTGACCGAACTGGCCGCTCGCCTCGACGCCGGGATCGTCGCGATCGACGGACCGTCCGGAGCGGGCAAGTCGACGATCGCCGATCTCCTGGTCGCGGACCTGCGCGCTCGGGGAGTCGGGGTGACCCTGGTCCGCACCGACGACTTCGCGACGTGGGACGATCCGGTTGCGTGGTGGCCGGAGCTGGAAACCGATGTGCTGCACCCCTTCACCCGACGACGCGACTACCGGTACCGGCCCCGCGTGTGGCAGGACGGCGTCCCGGCCCCCGGGCCCCGCGTGTGGATCGAGTGGCAGCCGCTCCTGATCATCGAAGGGGTGTCGTCGGCGCGGCGCCGGATCGCCGGCCGCCTGTCCCACGCGCTGTGGCTCGACGGCGGGACCCCGAGCGAACGGCTCGAGCGGACGGTCGCCCGCGACGGCGAGGACGCGCGAGGTCATCTTCAGGCGTGGCAGGAGTTCGAGCGCGGCTGGTTCGGCGTGGATCGCACGCGAGAACGGTGCGTCGTACTGGACTGAGCCGGCTTGGACTGAGGGGTCTCGGACTGACGGTCCCGTCGGCCGACCGGGATGCCGAGCGGACGCCGCGGTTAGTGTCGAGGGATGGCCACCCGACGACGCTTCCGTGATCTGGCGGAGCTCGACGCGCAGCTGATCGAGTGCCGTGCATGCCCGCGCCTCGTCGAATGGCGGGAGTTGGTCGCGCAGGAGAAGCGACGCGCGTACGCCGACGAGGAGTACTGGGGGAGGCCGGTGGCCGGTATCGGTCCGGCGGATGCGCGACTGCTGATCGTCGGCCTCGCCCCCGCGGCGCACGGCGGGAATCGGACCGGGCGCATGTTCACGGGTGACCGCAGCGGCGATGTCCTGTTCTCGGCGCTGTATCGCGCCGGCCTTGCGAGCCAGCCGCATTCGGTCGCGATCGGCGACGGGCTGGAACTCTTCGACACACGGATCACCGCGCCCGTGCACTGCGCCCCACCGCAGAACAAGCCGACGGTCGCCGAACGCGACACCTGTTCGTACTGGTTGCACGCCGAACTGGAACTGCTCGCGCCGACGGTCCGCTCGGTGGTCACGCTGGGCGGATTCGGTTGGCAGTCAACGCTTCGCACCTTCGCGAAACTCGGCTGGACGGTGCCGAAGCCGATGCCGAAATTCGGCCACGGTGTCTCCACGACCCTCGTCCGCGACGGTACCGAACTCGAGGTGTTCGGCTGCTACCACGTGAGCCAGCAGAACACCTTCACCGGACGGCTGACGGTCGAGATGGTCGTCGACGTGCTCACCGCCGCGGCACGGTCGGCGGGGATCGAGAGCGGGTGAGGCCCTTCGAGGCTCGTCGCTATCGCTCCTCGCACCTCAGGGAGCGGAGGGGTGCGTCGCCATCAGTGCGGTCCAAGTCCCTACCGACGCCGGCCGGCGGTGAGCCGCTCCCGGCGGAGCCGGTCTACCTCGGGAAGGTCAAGCGGTGCAAGCGTTTCGACGCCGAGCGCGGTGGCCAGGAGGTGATCGGCGAGTTCGGGGTTGCGGGCCAGTGCCGGACCGTGCATGTAGGTGCCGATGACGCTGCCCTGGACGACGCCCTCGGTGCCGTCGCCGACGCCGTTGCCCACGCCGTGCCGTACCCGACCCAGTGGGGCCGCGTCGGACCCGAGAGTCGTTCCGCCGCGGTGGTTCTCGAAACCGGTGAGGGACTGTGACAGTCCTGGGAGGGTCGGATCGACGAGCAATTCGCCGATACTCCGCTCCGCCTGGGGCGCCGTCGTGAGATCGAACAGGGAGATGCCGTCGACGCGTTCGCCCGCCGATGTCTCGTACCAGTGGCCGAGCACCTGGATGGCGGCGCAGATGGCCAGCACCGGCCGTCCGGCCGCCGCCGCCTGCTGCAGACCCGGGTAGCGCGTGAGGTGCCGGGTGGCGAGCCGCTGCGCGTAATCCTCGGCGCCACCGAGGGTGTAGACGTCGAGCGAGTCGGGGACCGGATCGTCGAGGGTGATGTGGATGACCTCGGCGTCGATGCCACGCATCAGTGCGCGGCGCTTCAGGACGAGGGCGTTCCCACCGTCCCCGTAGGTACCCATGACGTCGGGCAGGACGAGGCCGATCCGCAGGGTCGATTCGCTCACTGCTCCGCCTTCCGTGATCGTGCTGCGCGTTCCAGGGCGGTGCCGAGATCGCGGAACGCCGTGTAGTTCGCCAGGACCTCGACGCGTCCCGGCGGGCAGGATGCGATGGCGGCCATTGGGTCCGGGATGGTGGTGTGTTCGGCGCCCGCGTAGAGCAGCCGGACCGACAGGTCGGCGGCGCGCTCGCCGGCCGCGACGACCTGCATGGTCTCGAACGCCTCGAAGCGCACGTCCCACAACCAGGACAGGTCCTCGCCGTCGGGCACCTGGCCGTTGACCGCGATCACCAGCCCGTCGGCGTCCTGGTCGATCATCGACATCGCTTCTTGCCACCCGGCCGGGTTCTTCGCGAGAAGTGTTCGGACCGAGTGGTTTCCGACCTGGTGGATGCCGTACCGGCCGGCGACCTCGCCGACGGTGCCGACGGCGGCCACCGCGTTGCGCGGGTCGGCGCCCATCGCGACGGCCGCGGCCACCGCCTGCGTCGCGTTGCCGCGGTTGGCCCTGCCGGGCACCGCGAGCTCCAGGGGAGCGCTGAAACCGTCGGGGCCGTAGATGTTCTCGTCGTCGAACCACCAGTCGGGGGTGGGGCGGCGGAAGTTGTCGTCGCCGGTCGACCGCCACCCCTCCTCGGAACGGACGATGGGCTCGCCGGTACGGGGGCAGCTGACGGAATCGCCGACCCAGCTCGCGCCGGCGGCGACCCAGACCACGTCCGGGGCGTCGAAGGCGGCCGACGTCACCAGGACGTCGTCGCAGTTGGCGATCACCGTGGTCTCGGGATGACGTGCGATGCCTTCACGCAGCCGACGCTCGATCATGTTGATCTCCCCGACTCGGTCGAGCTGATCCCGGGAGAGGTTGAGCATCACGAGGACCTCGGGGTCGACGGCGTCGCTGACGTGCGGGACGTGCAGTTCGTCGACCTCGAGCGCGCAGAACGGCGCCGTCCGGCTCAGGGTCAGCGTCGCGATGATGCCGGCGTCCATGTTGGCGCCGTCGGCCTGGGTGGCGACCTCGCCGAGTTCGGCCATCGCGGCCGCGGTCATCCGTGTGGTCGTCGACTTCCCGTTGGTGCCGGTGACGATCGCGGTGCGTTTGCCCGCGGCGAGCCGACCCATGATCTGGGGGTCGATCTTCGCGGCGACCAGACCGCCGATCATCGACCCCTTGCCCCGTCCCGCGGTGCGCGACGCCCACCGGGCCGCGGCCGCAGCACCCAGGGCGATGGCGGTACGGGCGGGAACACGGGTGTTCGTACGGGTTGCAGAACCGGCGGAAGAGAGTCGGTCGGGCATGCGCACGAGTGTGTCACAGGCCGATCCGACGGGAGTGGTCGTGCCGTGCGCCGACGCCGCGTAGGCTCGGCGGCTGTGAGTCGCGACACCCATCTGCGCCTGTCCCTGCCCGCCCGAGTGCAACGCGGACTGTTGCTCGGCGTCGCACGAATCCCGGCCGGAGCGTTGGCCGTTCTGGGGCGACGGGCACCGGTCAACTCCGACGGTGAGCGGGTCGCCCCCGAGCTTGCCGCGATCGGCTGGGCCAATGACAACGTGCCCGGGCTGAATCCCTTCCAGGGCGAGGTGGCGCAGTCGCGTGCGCAGACCGACGAGGTCGGCGCCGCCATGGCCGAGGCGCTGCCGCCCATGGCGGTGGAGGAGGACCTCGTCATCGACGGACCCGCCGGCCCGATCCCGGCCACCCGGTATCGCTCCACCACCGACTCGGCCGGGCTGCTCGTCTACTTCCACGGCGGCGGCTTCGTCACCGGCAGCCGGATCAGCCACGACACCTTCGTCCGGCGTCTGGCACATGGCACCGGCCTCGACGTGCTCTCCGTCGACTACCGGTTGGCCCCCGACGCCCCGTTCCCCGCGGCCGTCGAGGACGCGGTGGCGGCGTGGCGCTTCGCTGTCGAGGTGGCGCCGCGGTGGGGTCTCGATCCGGCGCGGATCGTCGTCGCCGGTGACAGCGCGGGCGGAAATCTCGCGACCGTCGTCGCCCGGGAGGTCCGTGGCGAAGCGGTCACCCCGGCTTTCCAGCTGCTCATCTACCCGGTGACGGACCAGGCCGCCGACACACCCTCGCGCCGGGAGTTCGCGTCGGGGTACTTCCTCACCGCCGACGGCATCGACTGGTTCACCGATCGCTACCTGCCCGACGCCGCGCAGCGGAGCGACCCGCGCTGCTCGCCACTGCTTGCCGACGATCTCAGCGGTCTCCCGCCTGCGCATGTCATGGTCGCCGGCTTCGACCCGCTGCGTGACGAGGGCCTCGCGTACGCGCGCAGGCTCGAGGAGGCCGGCGTGCCGGTCACGGTCCGGCGAGAGGGCGCGATGATCCACGGGTTCGTCAACATGACCTTGATCAGTCCGGGGGCCCGGGCCGCGGTCGACCGTCTGTGCGCGGTGGTGCGCGGGGCCCTTCCGCCGGCCGGGTCCAGCTCAGCCGCCTGAGCGCACCGGTGTTCGGGCGCCCTCCCGAGCGCCCGTCACCGCCGACACGGAATCGGCCGGCTTCTGCGTGGCACCTGGAACGGTCGGGCGCCTACGGGCTCGCGGCCGGGCCATCACCCCGGCAGCGCACCCCGCGACGACGATGACCGCACCGACGATCTCCCCGACGCTGGGGACTTCGCCGAGAACGAAGAATGCTGCCGAGATCCCAACCACGGGCACGAGCAGCGACATCGGCGACACCCGGCTTGCGTCGTTGCGTCCCAGCAGCGTGGTCCACAGACCCGCACCGATGACGGTGCCGAAGATCGCGAGGTAGGCGAGGCCACCCAGGGCACGGAGTCCACTCTCGGTACCGAGCGTGGCGAGCGCGTCGAAGCCGGCGGACGGTCCCTCGACGATCAGGCTCACCGCATACAGCGGCGGAGTGGCGACGACGGCCATCCACAACGTCATCCGCAAGGAGTCGTCGGGACGGGCGAGTCTGCCCCCGATGTTGCCCGCTGCCCAGCTCAGACCACCGAGCACGGTGAGACCGATCGGGAGCAGAGCGGCCACGCCGAGGTCGCTGCCGCGCATCCGGTCGATCGCGATGACCGCCATGCCGAGAACCGCGACCGCCAGGCCGAGGATCTGCCCGGCCGTCATCCGTTCCCGGAGGAACAGCACGCCGAGCATGACCGTGAAGGGCGCCGAGGTCTGGAGGACCAGCGAGGCGAGCCCGGTCGGCATGCCCAGATCCATGGCGAGGAACAGCATGATGAACTGCACGCTGCCGAAGCCGGCGACGTACAGCAGGAACCACTTCAGGCGCACCTTCGGGAACCGCACGAACAACATGACCGGTATCGCCATCACCGCGAATCGCATCGCGGCGAGGAAAAACGGCGGGAAGTGGTCCAGCCCGACTCGGATCGCGATGAAGTTCAGTCCCCAGAGCAGGACGACGAACAACGCGAGGAGGCGATCACGAGTGGACATGGCCCCATCGTCGGCGTGGACGATGTGAAGGACAATCGAATTTAACCGGAATAACTATTCAGTTTCTCTGAACGGTTACTCCTGCGCCGCGGCGACCTTCGCCCGCACGTCATCCATGTCGAGCCCCTCGACGGCGCCGATCAGTTCCTCGAGCTGAGCCGCAGGTAGTGCACCGGGCTGGTTGAAGACCAGGATCCCGTCCCGGAATGCCATGAGCGTCGGGATGGAACGGATTCCGAGACTGCCGGCGAGCTGCTGCTCGGCCTCGGTGTCGATCTTGCCGAACACGATGTCGGAGTGTGCTTCGGAGGCCTTCTCGAAGACGGGCGCGAACTGCCGGCACGGGCCGCACCAGCCGGCCCAGAAGTCGAGGAGGACGATGCCGTCCGAGGCGATGGTGTCCTCGAAGGTTTCCAGGGTGATGTCTTGTGATGCCATGCCCCCACCAACGGATCGGACCGCTCGGACATTCCACCCCGAGGGTCATGCCGTGACCCACGGCACCGCCTGACGACGACGTGGGCCTGAGTACCGTTGTCGCATGGAAGTCCGGCGTCTGCGGCTGCTGCGGGAATTCGCCGACCGGGAGTCGATCGGCGCGGTCGCCGAGGCGATGCACATGACCCCGTCGGCGGTGTCGCAACAGCTGAAGGTCCTGGCAGAGGAGGCCGGTGTCGCGTTGTTCGAACCCGATGGCCGCCGAATCCGATTGACCGAGGCGGGGCGTGCGCTCGTACTGCGCGCCGATGACGTGATCGCGGCGGTGGATCGGGCGCAGGAGGAGATGTCGTCGTATCGGTCGGGCAAGACCCGGGTCCGCCTGGCGATGTTCCCGTCCGGTGCGACCCTGCTGCTGCCGGCGGTCCTGGAGCGGGCCACCGCATCGGGCATCGACGTACACGCGGTCCACCTCGACGTCGGATACCACGACGCGGCACCGGCTCTCGCCGATCACGACGTCGTGGTCACCCACCGCGACGAACGGACCCCGGCGATCAACATCCCGCGGGTCCGCGTCACCGAGTTGATGCGTGAACCCGTCGACGTGATCGTCGCCGCCGGCAGCGAACTCGCCGTGCGCGACCAGGTCGCGGTCGCCGAACTCGCCGACCACGACTGGATCAGCGTCGAGGGCGGCTTCCCGGTCGACGATGTGCTGCAATCGATCTCGGCGGCGACCGGGGTGGCGCCCCGGGTGACACAGCGGATGCTGGACTTCACCACCATCGAGGCGCTCGTGGCCCACGGCCACGGCATCGCGCTGATGCCGCGTTTCGCGGTCCGGCACCCGGAGGTGAAACGTCTGGTGCTCAAAGGAGTTCGCGCCGCACGGGTCTACGAGGCGCTGGCCCGGCCGCGTTCGCGGGCGGCCGTGCAGCAGGTCGTCGATCACCTGCGTGCGGTGGGTGCCGAACAGGGCTGACGGCCCGACGCCACCTGAGCGGGCCCGGATACGCCGACAGCCCGGGGCGTGTGCCCCGGGTTGTCGGTGATCGATCGCTGGACTCAGACGCCGAGGCTCTTGCCGACGATGTCCTTCATGATCTCGGTGGTGCCACCGAAGATCGTCTGGATACGAGCGTCGGTGTAGGCGCGGGCAACCCGGTACTCGTTCATGTAGCCGTAGCCGCCGTGCAGCTGGAGGCAGCTGTCGATGACCCGCTTGGCGAGCTCGGTACACCACCACTTGTTCTTCGAGGCGTCGACGGCGTTCAGTTCACCATCGAGTACGCCCTGCAGGCAGCGGTCGATGTAGACCTCGGCGATGTCGAGCTCGGTCGCCATCTCGGCGAGACTGAAGCGGTTCGCCTGGAAGGTGCCGATCGGACGACCGAAGGCCTTGCGGTCCTTGGTGTACTGCAGGGTCTCGTCGAAGATCGCACGTGCACCGGCGATGGCGCCGATGCCGATCGACAGCCGCTCCGACGGCAGGTTCTGCATGAGGTGGTAGAAGCCCATGCCCTCCTGGCCGAGCAGGTTCTCGACCGGGACGCGCACGTCGTTGAAGTGCAGCTCGGCGGTGTCCTGGGCCTTGAGGCCCATCTTGTCGAGCTTGCGACCGCGCTCGAAGCCCTCCATGCCGCGCTCGACGACGAGCAGCGAGAACGCCTTGTGGCCCGCCTCGGGATCGGGGTTGGTCCGGCAGACCACGACCACGAGGTCGGAGTTGATGCCCGACGAGATGAACGTCTTGTTGCCGTTCAGGACATAGTGATCGCCCTCGAGCTTGGCCGAGGTCTTGATGCCCGCCAGGTCGGAGCCCGCGCCCGGCTCGGTCATCGCGACGGCGAGGATCGTCTCGCCGGTGGCGATCCCGGGCATCCAGCGCTTCTTCTGCTCGTCGTTGGCGAGATGCACGAAGTACGGTGCGACGACGTCGTTCTGCAGGCTGAGGCCGGGTGCCGCGCCGTCGAACTTCGCGAACTCCTCGACCACCACGGCGTTGAACCGGAAGTCGTCCATGGCACCGCCGCCGCCGTACTCCTCGGGGATGTTGAATCCGAGAAGACCTGCGTCACCGGCCTTCTTGAATGCGATGCGATCGACCTGACCGGCTCGCGTCCACTCCTCGGTGTACGGGGCGCATTCGCGCTGCAGGAACTGCCGCGCGGTTTCCCGCAGGGCCTCGTGCTCGTCTTCGAAGATGGTGCGTTTCATGGCTTCTGCCTTTCTGCTCTACTCGATCGTCGTTCAGGAGTTGTCGGTCGGTCAGTTGTCGTTCTGGTCGGCGTCGCGCGCGCCGACGACGCGCAGTGAGAGCAGCGCATACGACGCCGCGACCTCGGCCGGTGTCCGGGCACCCGAGGGGCGGTACCAGGTGGTGATCGCCTGGCATGCGCCGAACAGGTAGCGCAGCACGTCTTTCACGTCGTCGTCGAAGTGGAACTCACCGGATTCGACGCCACGCTCGATGACACTGGCGAGCAGCTCCTCGGTCTCGGTCCGCATCGCGACGTAGGTCTCCCGTCGCGGATCCTCGACGTCGAGGTGGCGGAACTCGCTTGCCACGCTGGCGAGTTCGACGTCGTTGGTCATGTGCAGGACGATCGACTCGATCGCGTTGGACAGCTGCTCGCTCGGCGTCCGTCCGGACTCGATGGCCGCACCCACCCACGCGAGCACAGCGGTCATCGCCGCCTCGAGCAGTTCGACCAGGATCCCCAGCTTGTTGTCGTGGTGGTAGTACAGCGTCGGCAGCGACACCCCCGCTCGCGAGGCGATGTCGCGGATCGAGGTGCCGTGGTAACCGCGTTCATAGAACGCGTGTTTCGCCGCGACGAGAGTGGCCGGCAGCGGAACCTGTTCGCGCAGCCGCCAGTCCAGACCGTCGGTCTCGATCGTGAATTTCCGGGCGGGAACCGCCCGGGCCGGCTCAGACACGTTCGATGATGGTGGCGTTGGCCATGCCCGCGCCCTCGCACATGGTCTGCAGGCCGTACCGGCCACCGGTCGCCTCGAGATGGTTGACGAGCGTGCCCAGCAGGCGGGTGCCCGACGATCCGAGCGCGTGGCCCAGCGCGATCGCGCCGCCCCGCGGGTTCAGCTTGGCCGGGTCGGCGCCGAACTCGTGGGCCCAGGCCAGGGGCACGGAGGCGAAGGCTTCGTTGACCTCGTAGGCGTCGATGTCGTCGATGGACAGTCCCGAGCGCGCGAGGATCTTGTGCGTGGCCGGGATGGGAGCGGTCAGCATGAAGATCGGATCGTCGCCGGCGACCGAGAACGAGTGGAACCGTGCGCGGGGGGTCAGGCCCAGCTTCGAGGCCATGACGTCGCTCATGATCAGTGCGCCCGACGCGCCGTCGGTCAGCGGCGACGAGTTACCGGGGGTGATGTGCCAGTTGATCTCCGGGAAGCGAGCCGCGAAGTCCTCGCTGTAGAACGACGGCTTCAGGCCCGACAAGCCCTCGGGAGTGGTGGTCGCGCGCACCGTCTCGTCGGTCTTGTGCGTGAACGTCGTGCCGTCGGCGTCAGCGACGTCGATGGGCAGGATCTCGCGATCGAAGAAGCCCTCGCCGGCCGCCGCGGCGGCACGCTGGTGGGACTGCGCGGCGAAGGCGTCGAGCGTGTCGCGGTCGAACTTCCACTTGGCGGCGACCAGTTCAGCGGAGATGCCCTGTCCGACAAGTCCATCCGGGTACCGTGCTTCGATGCTCGGGCCGTAGGGGCTGCGCCCGGCGGTGGTGAAGCCCATCGGGACGCGACTCATCGATTCCACGCCGGCGGCGATCACCACGTCGTAGGCGCCGGCGATGATGCCCTGCGCGGCGAAGTGGGCGGCCTGCTGGCTCGATCCGCACTGCCGGTCGACGGTGGTGGCGGGTACGGATTCGGGGAAGCCGGCGGACAGCAGCGCGGTCCGCGAGATGTTCAGGGCCTGCTCGCCGGCCTGACCGACGCAGCCGCCGATCACGTCGTCGACGAGTGCCGGATCGAGGTCGTTGCGCTCGACCAGGGAGCGCAGCACATGCGCGAGGAGCTCGACGGGCTTGGTCTCCGACAGCGAGCCACCGGGCTTGCCCTTTCCGGACGCGAGGCGGACGACGTCGACGATGACGGCTTCGGGCATGAGGGTTCCTCTCGGGAGCGGGTCACGGCGCAGCGCACCGCTTCGCGCGGCGTACTTTATCTAACGATCGTTATACCGGTCTAGCACGCGCCCGGCAGGGGAATCAACAACACTGGCCGCGGAAATGCGCGAAGCCCCCACCCGACAGGTCGGATGGGGGCAGATGTCGCGGTGGGTCAGATGGTGCCTTTGTCCGGCTGACCTGCAGGAACGGCGGTGAAGGTCCGGACGTCCAGCGGTCCGGAAAGCAGGCCCCCGATCGCCTTGCCGAGCGCGGTGAGCGCCGGAGCGGAGCCGTGCGTCGCCAGGGCCTCCGTGGATTCCCAGCGCTCGATCATCACCAGGTCGGTCGAGTCGCCGGTGGCCTCGTGCAACGCGTACTTCCCGCATCCCGGCTCGCCGTGGACTTCGGGGATCGCGGCGAGCACGGCCTCCCGCACGGCCTGTTCCTCACCGGGTTTGGGGGAGATGGTGGCGACGACGATGACTTCGGACATTCGTGGAACTCCATTCGCGTCCAGCGGGTCGTGGACTCGGGACATGCCTGGCACGTGGACGCCGGACACCCCGGTGACGTTAGGTCAGCGAGACGACCCGGTGTGGCGGTTTCGTCAGGACCGCGGGTCGTCGGAGGTCAGCGCCAGCCGAGAGCCGGTGCGACGTGCGTGAGGATCGACTCGAGGACGTGTGCGTTGTACTCGACCCCGAGTTGGTTCGGCACGGTCAGCAAGAGGGTGTCGGCCGCGGCGATCGCCTCGTCCTCGCGCAACTGCTCGATCAGCTTGTCCGGCTCATCGGCGTAACTGCGTCCGAAGCGGGCGACGCTGTTGTCGATGACGCCGACCTGATCGGATTCGGCGCCGCCGCGGCCGAAGTAGGCGCGGTCTCGGTCGTCGACGATGGCGAAGATGCTGCGGCTCACCGATACTCGTGGCTCACGCGGGTGTCCGGCATCGGCCCAGGCCTTGCGGAACCGCTGGATCTGTTCGGCCTGTAACTGGTGGAACGGCACCCCGGTGTCCTCGGTCAACAGCGTCGAGCTCATCAGGTTCATGCCCTGCTGGGCGGTCCATTCCGCGGTCGCCCGGGTCCCGGCGCCCCACCAGATGCGGTCCCGCAGGCCGGGGGACTGCGGCTCGATGGGCAGGAGTCCCGGCGGGTTGGGGAACATCGGACGGGGATTCGGCGTGGCGAAACCGCCGCCCTCGATGACCTTCAGGAACACCTCGGTGTGCTGTCGCGCCATGTCCGCATCGGTCGACCCCTCGGGCGGGACGTAGCCGAAGTACTTGTAGCCGTCGATGACCTGCTCGGGGGACCCACGACTGATCCCGAGCTGCAGCCGGCCGCCGGAGATGAGATCCGCGGCGCCGGCGTCCTCGGCCATGTACAGCGGGTTCTCGTAGCGCATGTCGATGACGCCGGTGCCGATCTCGATGCGACTGGTCTTGGCGCCGATCGCCGCAAGCAGCGGGAACGGCGATGCGAGTTGCCGTGCGAAGTGATGGACGCGGAAGTACGCACCGTCGGCGCCGAGCTCCTCGGCGGCCACCGCGAGGTCGATGGACTGCAGCAGCGTGTCCGCGCCGGACCGCACCTGGGACCCGTGGGCGTCCGACCAGTGACCGAACGACAGGAAACCGATGTTCTTCATGCCCTCTAAATGAAACTCTGGTCCGTTTTGTTCCCGTCAGAACGATTCCGTCCCGCCGATCGGCGCGATCGACGGGACGGAATCGGGTCTTCGAAGGGGGAGGGTCAGGGCGCCCAGGTGCCCGGGGCTGCCTCGCCGTCGGCGACCGGAACCGAGGTGACCCGGTAAGCGCGGTTCACCGCCGAGACGACTGCACGCAGGCTGGCGGTGGTGATCGACGACGCGATGCCGACACCCCAGACCGTCTCGCCGTTGACCTCGGTCTCGACGTACGCCGCTGCGCTGGCGTCGCCGCCGGCGGTCAGCGCGTGCTCGCTGTAGTCGAGGACCCGTACCTCGTAGCCGACGGCGCCGAGCGCGTCGACGAAGGCCGCCAGCGGACCGTTGCCGGAGCCGGAGATCTCCCGCTCGTTGCCCTCGACCTTCACCACGGCGGTGATGTGGTCGTCGCCGCCGTCGACCTCGGCCGCGTCCACCTTCTGCCGGATGCGCTCGAGCGGCCAGATCGGGTGCAGGTAGTTCTCCGCGAAGACGTCCCACATCTCCTTGGGATTGACCTCGCCGCCCTCGCCGTCGGTGATCTTCTGGATCTCCCGGCTGAACTCGATCTGCAGACGACGCGGCAGGTTCATGCCGTGGTCGGCCTTCATGATGTACGCGACGCCGCCCTTGCCGGACTGGCTGTTGACGCGGATGACCGCTTCGTAGTTGCGGCCGACGTCCTTGGGGTCGATCGGCAGATACGGGACGGCCCAGATGATGTCGTCGACGTCGGAGTCGGCGTTGTCGGCGTCGACCTTCATCTGGTCGAGGCCCTTGTTGATCGCGTCCTGGTGGCTGCCCGAGAACGCGGTGTAGACCAGGTCGCCGCCGTAGGGATGACGCTCGGGGACGTTGAGCTGGTTGCAGTACTCGACCGTCCGGCGGATCTCGTCGATGTCGGAGAAGCTGATCTGCGGGTCGACGCCGCGGCTGAACATGTTCATGCCGAGGGTCACCAGGCAGACGTTGCCGGTGCGCTCGCCGTTGCCGAACAGGCATCCCTCGATGCGGTCGGCGCCCGCCTGGTAGCCCAGTTCGGCTGCGGCGACGGCGGTTCCGCGGTCGTTGTGGGGGTGCAGGCTCAGGATGACCGAGTCGCGCCGCGCGAGATTGCGGTGCATCCACTCGATCGAGTCGGCGTAGACGTTGGGAGTGGCCATCTCGACGGTCGCGGGCAGATTGATGATCATCGGCCGCTCCGGGGTGGGGGCGATGATCTCGGTGACCGCGTCGCACACCTCCTTGGCGAAGCTCAGCTCGGTGCCCGTGTAGGACTCCGGCGAGTACTCGTACCGCCAGTTGGTGTCCGGGTAGTTCTGCTGTACCTCGAGGACCTTGTGCGCGGCGTCGGTCGCGATTTTGGTGATCGCCGCCTTGTCCGCGCGGAACACGACTCGACGCTGCAGGACCGACGTCGAGTTGTAGAAGTGGACGATCACGTTGGCCGCCCCGCGGCAGGCGTCGAAGGTGCGCTCGATCAGTTCGTCACGACACTGGGTCAGCACCTGGATCGTCACGTCGTCGGGGATGGCGCCGTCTTCGATGATCTCGCGGACGAAGTCGTAATCGGTCTGGCTGGCCGACGGGAAGCCGACCTCGATCTCCTTGTAGCCCATCCGGACGAGGAGGTCGAACATGCGGCGCTTGCGTGCCGGGCTCATGGGGTCGATGAGTGCCTGGTTGCCGTCGCGCAGGTCGACCGCACACCACATCGGGGCGGTGGTGATGACCTTGTCGGGCCAGGTGCGGTCGGGAACCGCCACCTTCTCGACCTCGTCGGCGAACTGGCGATAACGATGAACGGGCATCGCGGAGCTGCGCTGCGGGTTCCATGAGGGTTGTCCGGCGGGAATCGGGCCTGCGGGCTCGACGATTCGGCTGGCGCCGGAAGTGAAGCTGTCTGCTGGTGCCATGGTGGTCATTCTCCGTGTGTGGAAGGAAAGTGACCGGCGCGTGATGAGGCCCCGCGACGGAGGGCCGGTCGTTTCAGACCCCGCCGCGGCAACCGAGGAGGAGTGCGCGCTGCATGCGCTCGACTGTACTCCCCGGCGACGAGGTGGCCAAAGCTGCAGGTGAGGCCGGGTCATGACGTCCCCCTCTTCGGGGGGTGCCGCCTCACCGACACGGGCTCCAGACTATGACATGCCTCTCACCGTGCAGCCGGAGTGACCCAAATCATCCGAGCGGCGGACAGGGGCACCCGGACCGATGATGCCCGGGATCTCGAGCCGCCACCCCGACGCGGCCGTCTGCAGAAAGGGCTAACGCCAGTGACGACCATCCCCGCCGAACCGCCGGTGACCGAACCGCCGGAGGGTAAACGCACGAGCCTTCGACGCGTGGCCGCCGCGAGTTCTATCGGCACGACGATCGAGTTCTACGACTTCTTCATCTACGGCACCGCCGCCGCCCTGGTGTTCCCGACGGTGTTCTTCCCGGCCGCCGACGAGGTCACCGGGACCATCGCGTCCTTTGCCACCTTCGCCGTGGCATTCTTCGCGCGGCCGGTCGGCGCGATGCTCTTCGGTCACTTCGGCGACCGGATCGGCCGTAAACGCACCCTGGTGTGGACCCTGCTCATCATGGGATTGGCGACGGTCGCGATCGGTCTTCTCCCCGGTTACGAGACCGGCGTGTTCGGCTTCGCCGAATCCGGGATCGGCATCGCGGCGCCCATCCTCCTCGTCTTCCTGCGGTTCCTGCAGGGCTTCGCCGTCGGCGGCGAATGGGCGGGCGCAACGCTTCTCACCGCCGAGTACGCCCCACCGGGCAAGCGGGGGCTGTACGCGATGTTCCCGCAACTCGGCCCGGCCTTCGCGTTCTTCCTGTCGAGCCTGACGTTCCTCATCGCGAGCCTGACGCTCGGCGAGACCAGTTCGGCCTTCCTCGACTACGGCTGGCGCATCCCGTTCATCCTGTCCTTCGCGCTCGTCGCCGTCGGGCTGTGGGTGCGGCTCGCGGTCGCGGAGACGCCGGTGTTCCGAGAAGCCCAGCAGCGCAGGGCAATCGACGGTCCCGTGGTCGACGGTCCGGCACTGCCGTTCCTCGACGCCTTCCGCCACCAGTGGCGCGAGATCCTCATCGCCGGCGGCGCGCTGGCGAGCCTGTTCTCGCTGTTCTACATGGGCACGGCGTTCCTCACGAACTACGGCACCAAGTCACTGGAGCTGTCCCGGACCTTCGTGCTGACCGCGGGGATGGGCGCGGCCGTGGTGTTCGGACTGTCCACCGCGGCGTCGGCGGTGTGGTCGGACCGCGTGGGTCGTCGCCGGGTCATCCTCACCTCGTGCAGCGTCGCGATCCCCTGGGCGCTGGTGCTGTTCCCGATCCTGGAGATCGGCGGCGGCTTCGCGTTCGTGGTCGGACTCTTCGGGACGCTGCTGATCTTCGGCATCGCCTACGGTCCGGCCGGTGCGCTTCTGCCCGAACTGTTCGAGGCGCGGTACCGCTACACCGGTGCGGGGATGGGTTACAACCTGGCCGGCATCCTCGGTGGGGCGATCCCGCCGCTGATCGCCGCCCCGCTGATCGCGGGTCCCGGTGCGATCTGGGTGGGTGTCCTGCTCGCCGGTCTGTCGGCACTCAGCGTCGTGTGCACGATCAAGATCGTCGAGACCAAGGACAAGACGATGCGGGCGTCGGTCACCGACGACGAGCAGGTGCCGGTCGCGTAAACGACTGTACCGCAATCAAATACAAGAAATCCGCCCCGGGCCTGTCGGCTCGGGGCGGAGTCGTTGCCACCGTCCGCAAGCTACGGGCGCTCCTCAGCTCAGGGAGCGGGAGTGGACGGCGTGTAGCGCAACCAGTCGACCTTCATGGTTGCCGGGCTCGGAGTCGTCGACGACGGGGGCCCGGGCCAGATGCCGCCGACCGCGACGTTGAGCAGTGCGTACATCGGCTTGTCGAAGACCCACCGTTCGTCGCCGGTGAGCGAGGAGCGGTTGATCGTGTAGACCGCGTTCCCGTCGATGGTGAAACGTATCTGCGACGACGACTTGGTCACCGCGTAGACGTGGAAGTCGCCCGGATCGATGCCGGTGAGGTCGTGGCCTCGCTCCCAGCGGCCGGCGAGCGGACCCGGCAGCGGCAGTCCGGGGAGGAGATCGGCGAGCGAGAGATCGAGTGATCCCATCGCGGTGCCCAGAGCCGTCGGGCCGTGCACGCCCACGTGTACCCAGTCGGAGGAGTTGATCGTCTCGGCGATGTCGACCTCGCCGGCCGCCGGGTACCCGACGGAGTCGATGTCGCTCCCCAGCAGCCAGAACGCCGGGTGCAACCCGCGACCCTGCGGCAGGGAGATGCGCGCGGAGACCGTCCCGTAGGTGAACTCGAAGCTGTCCTTCGTGGTGAGCCGGGCCGACGTCCAGCCGCCGGTCGCCGCGCGGCGCGCCTAGATGAGCAGGTTGCCGTTGCCGTCGAGCCGCGAGTTCAGCCGATCGGCGGTGTAGTTCTGCACCTCGTTGTTGCCCCAGCCGCCGGCGCCGGTCTCGTGCTGCAGCGCCGACGGGAGCGTGCCGGCGGCGCCGTCGAATTCGAGGCTGAACGGCTCGTCGGCGTGGGCGGCCGCCGGCACGGACAGTGCTGCCGCGGCCGTCAGCGCGGTGACGGCGGCGACGGGCGCGAGGTGCGCTCCCAGTCGGCGGAGGAGTCCTCGAGGTTGAGGTGTGACAGTCATGGTGAACAAGTACCACACGTCACTTCTGTCTCATATGCCTCGTTCGTCACATTCGCCGGTCAGGCGTCGGTGGAGCCCGGGAACGCGGGACGTCCCCAGCGGCCCGCGAACGCGACCTCGGACAGCGGGAGCCGGGTGCGAGGTTTCTCGTCGCGGGCGCGGATCTCCTCGGGAAGGGACGCCGGGTCGGCGAGCGCGCCGACCCCGAGCAGCACCAGCGGTCGTTTGTCGGCGGGGATCCCGAAGATGTCGCGGGCCGCGTCGGCGTCGAAACCGGCCATCGGATGGGCATTGAAGCCGAGGGCCTCGGACTGCAGGATCATCTGCGCCACCGCCAGTCCACAGTCGACGGCCCCGTACGTGTGGGCCTTCGCGTCGTCGGGGTCATCGGTGGTGCACACCAGGATCAGGGCTGCCGAGCGCGGCGCCCACGCCGAGTTCCCCCGGGTCAGGGCGCCGGCGAGGGCGTCGAACGTCGGGTCGCCGCGCAGCCCCGCGATGAAGCGCACCGGCTGCACCCGGCCCCATGTGGGAGCCCAGCGCCCGGCGTCGACGATCGTGGTGACGTCGTCGAGTGAGATGGTCGCGGACGGATCGTAGCCGCGGGCGCTACGGCGGCCCGAGATGAGTTCGTGCATCCGCCCGAGGGTAGTGGCGCGGCGACCGCCGGGCTCGCCGTCAGGAGTCGGTGCGTGCGACGCCCACGGGACCGGTCGCCGGGAGCGAAGCGAGGGGGACCGAATCAGCACCGTCGGGCAGTTGCACCTCGGCGACCTCGGCCTGCGGATCGGTGGGCTCGTCGCGCATCACGAACAGCAGGACCGTGCCGAGTACAAGGAGCGCGAGACCGCTCGCCAGCGACGCCGCGTGCATGCCGTCGACGAAGGCCTGCTTCGCGGCGGTGGCCAACCCCTCTCCGGCCGAACCCATGTCGGTCGCCCGGTGCAGGGTCTCGCCCAGGGTGTCGCCGAACGACCAACCCCGGTCGCCGTCTCGGAACACGAGGGTGGCCAGCGATCCGAGAAGGGCCAGGCCCATCGCGGTCCCGAGCTCGAAGCTCGTCTCCGAGATACCCGACGCGGCGCCCGACCGCTCCGGCGGAACCGAGCCGACGACCACGACCGACACCAGGCTGAACTGGATGCCGTAGCCGACGCCCGCGATCGTCGTGCACAGCACGTACACCCAGACCGGGGTCGAGGTGCCGAGGGTCAGCATGCCGAGATTGCCTGCGGCGGCCAGGCCGACAGAACCCACGAAGGCCAGCCGGGTGCCCAGGAGCGCGGCGACCCGGGTCGCGCCGATGGAGAACACCGCCACCGCGACGGCCATCGGGAGCCCGGCGATGGCCGCGGCCAGGACGTCGTGGCCCATGACCGACTGGAGGTAGACGCCGGTCAGGTACGACATGCCGCCGAGGGCCATCATGCCGATCAGCGCAACGGCGACCGCTCCGCTGAACTGCGCGTTGCCGAACAGCTTGAGGTCCAGGAGCGGTGACGTGACCCGGCGCTGGTGCAGCAGGAATGTGATGAGCAGTACGGCACCCACCACTCCGGCGACGACCACGCCGGTCGTGGCGCCTTCGCTCGCGACCGTCTTGACGGCATAGACGAGCGGGAGGATTCCGGCCATCGAGAGCACGACGCCGACGACGTCGAACGGGTCGTTCGTCGCGGCCCGGTACTCGGGGATCAGGCGCGGCCCGAAGACGAAGAGTGCGGCGAGCACCGGGACGTTGATGAGGAACACCACGCCCCACCAGAAGTGGTGCAGCAGAACGCCTCCGATGACCGGACCGACCGCGCTGCCGCCGGCGAACGCCGCGGTCCACACACCGATCGCGCGGCCGCGCTCACGGGCGTCGGGGAACATGTTGGCGATGAGCGAGAGGCTCGAGGGCAGCAGGGTGGCGCCGCCGATCCCCATGAGGGCGCGCGCCGCGATCAGGATCTCGGGCGAGGGTGCGAAAGCAGCGATGACCGACGCGATGCCGAACAGGGCGGCGCCGGCGAGGAGGATGCGTCGCCGGCCGACGCGGTCACCGACATTGCCCATCGTGATGAGCAGCCCGGCGATGAGGAAGCCGTAGATGTCGAGAATCCACAGCTGCTGGGCCGCGGACGGCGCGAGTGCATCGGTGATCGACGGGATGGCGAGGTACAGCACCGAGACGTCCATCGAGACCAGGAACACCGGCAGGGTCAGCACGGCCAGTCCCAGCCACGTTCGCCGGTCGGCGGTACCCGAGGTGGTCGGGCGGAGCCGGTTCGACGGGTCGAGCTGGGCGGACATCATTCCTCCTTCGCGGCAGACGGCAGCTACCTACGCGTACGGTGTACGCGGATCAGCGTACGGGGATGAGTACGCTGTACGCAATCGGATTATTCCCGCCCTGAGCAGGAGGAACGAGAACGTGACGGCCGACACCTCGAAACTGTCGACGGCGACGATCGTCGATGCCGCCATCGCCCTGGCCGACGATGCCGGGATCGGCTCGCTGTCGATGCGGCGGGTCGCAGAGAAGCTCGGGGTCGGGGCCATGTCGCTGTATCGCCACGTCGAGGACAAGGACGCGCTGCTGCAGGCGATGTCGACCGAGGTCGGACGGCGGTTCCCGTACCCCGTCGACACCGCGCCCGAGTGGCGGACACGGGTCGGGATCGCCGTCGACGTCGACTGGGACCTCTACACCCGGCATCCGTGGGTGGTCCTGGCCTACTCGTCGCCCCGGCACAGTTACGGCGAGGATTCGCTGGCGTGCCTCGACTGGCTGGCGGCCGGATTCCTCGAGCTCGGCGTCGGCATCGAACGCGCCACCGACATGGCGCTGTCGGTCTGGAGCTTCGTCCACGGCGTCGCCCTTGTCGCGGTGAGCGATCAGTTGCTTCACGACGACGCCCTGCTGCCGTCCGCGGGACTGGCCGAGGTGATCTCGGGGGAGTCAGAGGTCGAAGTCCCGTCGCATCTCGCCCGCCTCGCCGGCCGTCGCGATGCCGGCCGGCTGCTCGATCCCCGGGCGCGCCTCGACGCCGGAATCGATTACCTCTGCCTGGGATTCGCGGCGTCGGCGGTGTGACAACCTTCGGCTCCCTGAGAGGCGAGCGAAGAGGGTTTTTCTGCTCCCTGAGGTGCGAGCGTAGCGGGTCGTCTCCTGCTCCCTGAGGTGCGAGCGTAGCGAGCCTCGAAGGGTCTCGCACGGCATCTCACCAGGCCCTTCGAGGCTCGTCGCTATCGCTCCTCGCACCTCAGGGAGCAGAGGGGGTCCGCTCGTCGCGCTTTGGGGTAGAGGGGTCGCGCTCCTCGGGGAGCAGGGCAAGCGGTTGTCACATGGCGTGGGGGAACACGGTGAGCATGTGCGCGCCGAACCACGAGCTGCCGACCACGATCGGCACGACGATCAGTCCCGCGACCACCGGCCGCATCCGGGCGAGCGCCATCGCCAGCGGGATCAGCAGGACGAAGGCGGGCAGCAGCAACCGGGGCCGGCTCATCATCAGTCCGCTCGACAGCACGATCTGCGCGACCAGCAGCGAACCGTAGAGCAGGACCGGCCACGGCACCCGTGACCAGACGGCGACGCCCAGCATCACCAGCGTGCTCAGCACGATCCACGACGTGGCCACGGGGGCGATCTCGGCCGAATGGACGAGCATTTCGTTGATGAACTCGAAAGCGGCCACGCCCCAGTCGAACTGGGTGTCCCAGCCCTCGGTCTGGATGCGGAACCACCCGGTCGGCGACCCGGTGTGCGCCCACACCACGCAGAGATAGGCGAGGTAACCGAGCGGGCTGATGACGATGGCGACGACCGCGCGAACGCGTGCCGCTCTCGGGACGTCGGTGCCGCGCGCCTGCCACAGGAACACGAGGGCGGCGAGCATCACGACCCCGATCAGGACCGCCGCCGTCGGCCGGCACAGCCCGCAGAGCCCCGCGACGACGCCGGCGAGGAGCCAGCGCTTCTCGAGGACCCCCACCAGCGCCCACACCGCGAGCGCGCAGAACAGCGCCTCGGTGTAGGCCATGTTCAGCACGATCGACATCGGCGTCGCCGCGAAGAGCACCACCAGGAACAGTCCGGTTCCGCGTTCGGGTGCCGGGCCGATCGGGGACCGTCGTGCCATGAGTCGGGCGCACACCATTCCGAGACGTGCTGCACCGATCGCCGCCACGCATCCCAGGATCAGGTTCACCGTGATCGCCGCACCGAAGGGACTCAGGCCCGGCAGCTTCGCGATCAAGCCCACCAGGTACGGGTAACCGGGAAAGAAGGCGTACGCGGTGTCGACGGTGTGCAGACCCCGGGCGTCGGTGAGCGTGTAGGGCACGCCGTCGTAGCCGTGGGTCACGATCGCGATCATCCACTGCCCGTCCCAGACCGCCAGGGAGTCGCCCAGCGTGGTGCCGCGGAGATCGGCGAAGCGGGCCAGGACGAGGATGCCGACGGCCCGGATGACGAGGAAGACGAGGAGAGCGTCGAGCCACCAGCGATGACCACGGACCGCGGCGGGCGACGAACCGAGCGGACCGAAATAGCCGCGGGTCATCGACGCCAGTCGACGGCCGTAGCTGTTCGTACCGACGGGACCGGTTCCGGTGTCACCGACGTCGGTTGGGGAGGCCACGCGAGCGATCCTAGGGCGGATCACCTCGGTCCGGTCCCGTCGGGTGGGGCGGAGACCAGGTCAGAGCGGTCGCGGCGGTCCCGGTAAGGTTGTCCCGGCAAGTTGACGTCTATCGACCGGCACACTGGCCGGCGGGAGGTAACTCGACGTGGCCCTCGTGGTGCAGAAGTACGGCGGATCCTCGGTCGCAACGGCCGAACGCATCCGTCGCGTCGCCGAGCGGATCGTCGAGACCAAGAAGCAGGGCAACGACGTCGTCGTGGTCGTGTCGGCGATGGGCGACACCACCGATGAGCTCCTCGACCTCGCCCAGCAGGTCAACCCGGCGCCGCCGGCCCGTGAGATGGACATGCTGCTGACCTCGGGTGAGCGGATCTCCAACTCGCTCGTCGCGATGGCGATCAGCTCGATGGGCGCGCAGGCGCAGTCGTTCACCGGATCGCAGGCCGGTGTCATCACGACGAGCAGCCACGGCAAGGCCAAGATCATCGACGTCACGCCCGGGCGCGTTCGCAGCGCACTCGACGAGGGCAAGATCGTGCTGGTCGCCGGCTTCCAGGGCGTCTCGCAGGACACCAAGGACGTGACCACGCTGGGACGCGGCGGCTCCGACACCACCGCGGTCGCGCTGGCGGCCGCGCTCGAGGCCGACGTCTGCGAGATCTACACCGACGTCGACGGCGTCTACTCGGCCGATCCGCGGATCGTGCCCGACGCCCGCCGTCTCGACACCGTCTGCTTCGAGGAGATGCTCGAGCTGGCTGCCTGTGGCGCCAAGGTGCTGATGCTGCGGTGCGTCGAATACGCGCGCCGATACAACGTTCCCGTTCACGTGCGCTCGTCGTACTCGACCAAACCCGGCACCATTGTGACCGGATCGATGGAGGACATCCCCGTGGAAGAAGCCATTCTCACCGGCGTCGCACATGACCGCAGCGAGGCCAAGATCACCGTCGTCGGCCTCGACGACAAGCCCGGTTACGCCGCGCGGGTGTTCCGCGCCGTGGCCGACGCCGAGATCAACATCGACATGGTGTTGCAGAACGTCTCGAAGGTCGACACCGGCAAGACCGACATCACCTTCACCCTGCCGCGCGAGCTCGGGCCGCTCGGCGTTGAGAAGCTCACCAAGCTGCAGACCGAGATCGGGTTCACCGATCTGCTCTACGACGATCACATCGGCAAGGTGTCGCTCGTGGGCGCGGGCATGAAGTCGCACCCCGGTGTCACGGCCACCTTCTGTGAGGCCCTCAGCGAGGCCGGCGTGAACATCGAGCTGATCTCCACCTCGGAGATCCGGATCTCGGTGCTGTGCCGGGACACCGAACTCGACGACGCGGTGCGCGCTCTGCACGCCGCCTTCGATCTCGGCGGCGAAGAAGAAGCCGTCGTCTACGCCGGAACGGGGCGGTAGCAGTGACGGGGCGAGCGAAGCGACGGGAGATGTAATGGTACGTATCGGAGTCGTGGGCGCGACCGGTCAGGTCGGCGCCGTCATGCGAACCCTGTTGGCGGAGCGCAACTTCCCGGCCGACGAGGTGCGCTTCTTCGCGTCCTCGCGCTCGGCGGGCAAGAAGCTGCCGTGGGGCGACGGCGAGATCGTCGTCGAGGACACGGCCACCGCCGATCCGTCCGGACTCGACATCGCGCTGTTCTCGGCGGGTGCCACCATGTCGCGCGAACAGGCGCCGCGGTTCGCCGAGGCCGGCGTGACCGTCATCGACAACTCGTCGGCCTGGCGCAAGGATCCCGATGTGCCGCTGGTGGTCTCGGAGGTCAACGGTGAGCTGGCGAAGAACCCGCCCAAGGGCATCATCGCCAACCCGAACTGCACCACGATGGCGGCCATGCCGGTCCTCAAGCCGCTCCACGACGAGGCCGGTCTGCAGCGCCTGATCATCTCGAGCTACCAGGCGGTCTCGGGTAGCGGTCTGGCCGGTGTCGACGAATTGGCCACCCAGGTGCGTGCGGTCGCCGGCGACGCGGAGAAGCTCGTGCACGACGGTTCCGCCGTGGACTTCCCCGCCCCGAACAAATACGTCGCGCCGATCGCGTTCAACGTCGTGGCGCTCGCCGGTTCGCTCGTCGACGACGGTTCGGGTGAGACCGACGAGGACCAGAAGCTGCGCAACGAGTCGCGCAAGATCCTCGGGCTGCCCGGATTGCTCGTGAGCGGAACCTGCGTACGCGTGCCGGTGTTCACCGGCCACTCGCTGTCGATCAACGCGGAGTTCGCGAACCCGCTGTCGGCGGCACGTGCACAGGAGATCCTCGGTGGCGCAGCGGGTGTGGAGCTCGCGGACGTGCCGACGCCACTGGCCGCCGCCGGCAAGGATGCCTCGCTGGTCGGCCGGATCCGGCAGGACCCGGGTGTTCCGGACGGCCGCGGTCTCGCGCTGTTCGTCTCAGGGGACAACCTCCGGAAGGGCGCTGCCCTCAACACGATTCAGATCGCCGAGCTGCTCGTCTAGAGCACCTCAGGTGGCGGGGGCGATACAGCAGCCGCCGCTTCGGTGATGATCGCGCGCATCGACGCCTCCGCGACCTCCGGGTCGCGGAGGCGTATTGCTCTGGCGACGTCGTCGTGCAGTGCGATGGCCACCGGATTCGGTGTCGCGGGCATCATTCCGTGGTGGGTGCGGCCGGCGAGGACCTCGTTCACCACCCCGGTGAGCGACCGGAACATCTCGTTGCCGCTGGCCTCCAAGAGCGTTCGATGAAAGACCTTGTCGGCCAGCAGGTACGACTCGAGGTCGCCGTTGCGCCCGTGTACCGACATGTCCGACACGGCTGCCGCCAGGATGCGGCACTGGTGCTCGTTCGCGCGCTCGGCGGCGAGGGCCGCCGCCACCGGCTCGAAGCCGCGTCGTAGCTCCGAGAGGGTGGCGAGGAACTCGGCGCGGTCGGCGCCGTCGAGGCGCCAGCGGATCAGCCGGGCGTCGAACACGCTCCATCGGGTCCGCGGCTGGATCGTGATGCCGACGCGGCGCCGGGATTCGACGAGGCCCATCGACTCGAGAACCCGGATCACCTCGCGGGATACCGTCCGCGACACCCCGTGGTCGGCGCTGATGGCGTCGAGGGTCAGCACGCTGCCGGCCGGCTGCGCTCCCGAGACGATGCGTCGGCCGATCGCCGCGAGGATCTCGTCGTGCCGCTCGCCTGTGCTCCGTGTGCCCTGACTCACCGTTTCATCTTCTCATTCATCGAGGTACGGACAAATGTGCGTACTTAATGGCCGCGAGGGCTTGCAAAAGTATTACTATTGAGGCAGCCTACGTGATCAGCAGCACAGCGTGGTGAGGAGTGAACATGCGATCGCCGATCGTCGTCATGGGGGTGTCGGGGTCCGGGAAGTCGACCGTCGGAGCGGCGTTGGCACAGCGCCTGCGGGTGCCGTTCGCCGACGCCGACGACTTCCACCCCGCCGAGAACATCGCCAAGATGTCGGCGGGAGAACCGCTCGACGACGACGACCGCCGACCCTGGCTCGAGTCGATCGGCGTCTGGCTCGCCGAACACGCCGACGGCGGTGTCATGAGCTGCTCCGCGCTCAAACGGCATTACCGCGACCATCTTCGTGATCACGCACCGACGACGCTGTTCGCGCATCTGGCCGGGTCGGTCGAGGTCATCTCGCGACGGCAGGCATCTCGCCCGGGGCATTTCATGCCACCGGCCCTGCTCGCCTCGCAGTTCGAGACCCTCGAGCAGCTGACCCCCGACGAACGCGGCCTGACCGTCGACGTGGACCAGAGCGTGGACGCCATCATCGACGAACTGGTCGAGGCCCTCTCGCACGGTTCCGATCTCGACGCCGAGGAGAACTGATGTCGCCGACCACCACGATTCTCGCCGTGAGCACAGATCTGCCGCAGCCGGTCGCGCCCGGCTGGCAACTCATCGTCGCGGCGCTGGCGGGTATCGCCGTCATCGTCGTGGCGATCACGATCGCCAAGGTCCATCCCTTCCTGGCGTTGGTGGGCGGCGGCGCGACCGTCGGCATCGTCGCGGGTGAGTCGATCCCGACGGTCCTCGAGTCGTTCACCGCCGGGTTCGGCACCACCGCAGCGGGAGTCGGCATCCTGATCGCACTCGGCGCCATGTTCGCCAAGCTGCTGGCCGACTCCGGTGGTGCCGACGAGATCGTGGACACGATCGTCGGTCACGCCTCACCGCGGATGCTGCCGTGGGCGATGGCGCTCGTCGGCGCGATCATCGGTCTGCCGATGTTCTTCGAGATCGGTCTCGTGCTGTTGATGCCGGTGATCTACCTGGTGGCCCGACGCTCGGGTCTCGGCCTGATCCCGATCGGCATCCCCGCGCTGGCCGGGTTGTCGGCGATGCACGGGTTCGTCCCGCCGCATCCCGGCCCGCTCGTGGCGATCGACGCCCTCGGCGCCGATCTCGGCATGACACTCGGACTCGGTGTGCTGGTTGCCATCCCGACCATCATCGTGTCCGGGCCGCTCTTCGGCGTGCTCGCCGGGCGATGGGTGACGGTCGAGGCCCCGACAACCTTCGACGTCGATCCGTCCGACGGCCCGACCACCAAGCGACCGTCCTTCGCGATCACCATGTTCAGCGTTCTGCTGCCCGTCGTGCTGATGCTCGGCAAGGCACTCGCCGAGATCTTCATCGCCGACGAGGACCAGCCCGTGCGCAAGGTCCTCGACATCCTCGGCACGCCTCTCATCGCGCTCCTCATCGCGGTGATCGTCGCGATGTTCACCCTCGGCCGCGGTTCCGGGATGGACCGCGAGACCATCTCGAAGTGCACGGGCGCGGCACTCCCCGCGATCGCGGGCATCCTGCTGATCGTCTCGGCGGGTGGCGGATTCAAGGAGGTCCTGGTCGACACCGGGATCGGCACCCTGCTCGCCGACTGGGCGACCGGCGCGAACGTCTCGGTGCTCCTGCTGGCCTGGACGCTCGCGGCACTGATCCGCCTGGCGACCGGATCGGCGACCGTTGCCACGATCACCGCGTCGTCGCTGATCCTGGGTCTGGTCGACGGGATGGGTTCGGGAGAACTCTCGCTGGTCGTCCTGGCGATCGGTGCCGGGTCGGTGTTCCTGTCCCACGTCAACGACGCCGGTTTCTGGCTGGTGAAGGAGTACTTCGGCATGACCGTCGGACAGACCTTCAAGACCTGGTCGATGATGGAGACGGTCCTCTCGGTGACCGGATTGATCGTGGTACTCGCACTCGGCCTGGTCATCTGAGCCGGCCCCTGCTCTGAGGAACGGCCGGAGCCCAGCCCCGCTCCCTGAGGAGCGAGCTTGCGAGCCAACCCTGCTCCCTGAGCAGCCTATGAGGGTTTGTGTCAACAGGGTCCTGTGATGGGTGTGGGCGTGGGGGTGTGGCCCGGCGGCCGGTGGTGGCTGCGG